>CAMWMO010000196.1 GCA_947175305.1 uncultured Lachnospiraceae bacterium | reverse complement strand
ACAATAACATGATCACATATATCGCCGACAGAGCTTTCGCTGGCGTAAATAATGTCAGCGAAATAAAGATAGGTGATATCATGGTGAGTATTGGCCAGAGCGCTTTTGAGCAGGCTGATATACATAGTGTCTCCATCGGTAATGCGACGACAATCGGGGACAGGGCCTTTTATGGTTGTAAGAATCTTGCCTCGGTTACGTTTACCAGCACGGCGCCCACAAGTGTGATCGGTGTGGAGGCATTTTACGGATCGGGGCTGAACACCAAACTGGAACTCCCGCGTCATATTTCGGAAATCGGTCATGGAGCGTTTGCCTATTGTCTGGATCTGAGCGAAGTGCAGTTCTTTGATAACGGCGATGACTGTACGATTGATGAATATGCGTTTTACGGGGATACCCGTCTGACGAAGGTGGATTTTGCGAGAGTAGTATTTAAAAAGATTGGTAAGTGCGCTTTCGCTATTGCTGCGCCCAGCGGTGACACGATGATAGACTTCCACTTCCCCAGCGAGGGATTGGAGACGATGGACGACTATATCCTCGCCAACCGACGGAGTTTGCAGAACGTCTATATCGATAACTATACTAAGAAAATACCGGATAATACATTCTATAACTGTTTCGGACTGAAAAGCGCAGTGTTTGACCCGGATAAGTGCGGTGCAGCTTCTTTCGGTACAAATCTCTTTAAGGACGTGACAGAGGATGACTTTTGCGTTTACGGGCCGGAGCTTTACGCGAACCAACCGGCCAACCCGAGAACCAGTACCTGGGATGCGGTGCGTACCGATGGCAAGGGCATTCCCTATGTCTATGAGAAGGACGGAAAGAAGTATTATGAGATGGCTCTGGAGAGCGATGGTACGCGTTACCGTTATGCGGCAAGTGAGGACGGAACGCTAATTTCCTGTGCCCTGATCACCCGGGATCCTGGATTAATTGATCTGGTGATTCCTGAAAAGATCGGCAATATCCAGATCAAGAGTATCGGTGCAGGGTGCTTTAACGAAGCCGACCCTACTAACCCCCTGCGGAATGTGATTCGCAGTATCACCATAAAGAATAATTCGGTCAGCACCATCGGGGACGGCGTGTTCCGCGATTTGCCGAAATTAAAGAAGGTACGGATCGGCGATTCCGTGACCAGTATCGGCGCGAACGCTTTTGCCGGCTGTTCGATCCTGGAAGACGTGTATTTCACGAAACCTGCTGCAGGCTATGCGGCATTAAAAATCGGGACGGATGCTTTTGTTACTAAGGGAAGCAAACTCACCTTCCACGGGGATATCGTGGAGGGCTATGCGCCTTTTGAGTGGGCGACGGATATGAGCAATCTGCTGCGTGATCCGGACAAACCGAATCTTCCGCCTGTGAACGTGTGCTATCAGAGTCTCTGGGACAGTGAGCAGGGCGCACATCTGACGGTGATGCCGGATCAGAAGACCGGCGAGGTGACACTGCTAGATTATCCGAAATTCAAGGATCTGGAAAACATTGACAGAGACGTCGAACTGCAGGATTTCTGTGCCGACATGGAGGAGTATTACTACTATACGATCTATGATGCGGACAATGGCAATAACAATGAAATGCGGCAGGAGTTTGCGGATATCTTTGATGCTTACCGTACAGGGAAATCGGAGGTGACGCTGGCTGACGGTGAGATAATCCGTGGTTATGAGAATATGGAAGCCGCCATGAATGAGCGGTACGGTCCCTGGATCAATCCGGTCTACTGCAGTGGCGCCTGGCTGGATTATCGGTCACAGAGCGGCGGCGCGGATACATCCAGAGGAAATATCGTAGATTCGCTTTTCGCACCTATGGTGGTGGAGGCAGCATACAGTGCATACGATGATGGCGATGGCAATCCGATTCCTTATTTTGAGAAGTATCCTTATAATTTCATGGATAACTATCAGAGTTGGCTGAAGGATCCGGATTCCTACAACAGACTGAATGATTATCAGCAGGTGCCTCAGAAGGTGTGGGATTTCATCAATGCTACTCAGGATATCTATGTGCCTGCAGGTGTGGATTCCATAGATGTGATCTCCTATATGAAGGAGAATAGTGATAATTACAATACTTATATCAAGGATCGTCCTGTGAACACCATGTATACCACGACGTTGAACGGCGCGCAGCCGGGATTGTTCAGCGGCTATTATAAGGATTACGAGGAGGACGATAACGACGATAGAGAGACTGCCGTAAAGGGTAATGATACTATCAAGAGCGTTACGCTGACAGCGGTCAAGGAGCTGCCGGATTATGCTTTTGACAACTGTGAGCAGTTGACCCGTGTGGAGATGCCTGCGGTGACGAAAGTAGGAAAGCTGCCTTTCAGGGATTGCGCAAATATAATTAATTTGGTGGGCAGTCCTGATTATCCGGCGGAGCGTGGTATTCTCTATGAGAGACATAAGGATGCGGACGGCAACGACAGATACAGGATCATTGAATGTCTGCTGTCAAGAGGCCGGGAGAACAGTGGCAACGAGGAGCTTACTATCTCCACCATATCTTCGGCGACAGACAGCCTCCTTCCGTTCCTCTGCGAGACCTGCGATACGGATAAGGACGGAAGTAATGTGCTTCCCGCCATTGCAGAGGGCGCTTTTGAAGGATGTAAATATATTTCTATCGTGGATCTGTCAAACGCAAATAACTTGAAGACTATACCGAAGGATGCTTTCAAGGACTGCACCAGACTCAATCAGGTGATGCTGCCCGGTTCCGTGAATAAGATTGCGGACACAGCATTTGCGCGCACGGACGATACTGTAAATGCAGCGCATGCTACTGTGACCATCTATGGCAGAGAGGTGGATATTGCGGACAGTGCATTCACGCCCAGAGGAGATTTCACGATTTACTCCTATGAGGATTCTGCGGCGGAGCGGTATGCAAAACGGTTCCAGATTCAGTTCTATCCGTTGAATGCCTACAGAGTATGGTTCTATGATTATGACGGCACGCCTCTTGGCGACGTGATGACAGTGGATAAGGGCTTTAGATTTACGGATGAGGATATTCCTTCGGCGGCTAAGGTAGTGGAGGAGAAGAACCACAGACCTGGCTATGAATTTGTGGGTTGGATGAGCAATACAGGGAAGACGCCGAGCGATGGGATTGAAAACGATATGACTGTGTTCGTGGCGCAGTATAAGAGCGACGGCACGTTAGTGGATGGAAAGTGTAGTGTGCAGTTCGTTCATGGCCGTACCGGACAGGTATTCAGCGGCAGAGGAGCGGATGAGAACGACAGATACTTGATCGTACCGGGAACCAGCTTTGCTGATCCGTTAAATGGTGATCTGCCGACACCGGTACCTTCACCGAACCCGACAGAGGACGGTTATGTATTCCTGAACGAGTTCAGGACGGATCAGGGAGAGGTATGGACACCTGAGACTGTTATCAATCGAAATATGACTGTGTTGGCACTCTTTGGGCAGGCGGGCGATGGAAACACCAGTGGCGGTTCCACAAGCAGCGGCTCAACCAGCGGCGGTTCCACAAGCGGCGGATCTACGACCAGCAGCAGAGGTAGCAGTAACAGCAGTAACAGATCTTCTTCCAGCAGCAGCAGCTCCACCAGCTCAAGTTCCACGAGCAGCAGCTCTACCAGCACCACATCGACTACCAGCGGTGCCGGACAGTACACGGTGTTTGTGGATGGCGGAAATGGCTCCGGCAGCTATACACCGGGTACGATAGTGATCATCTCTGCATATGTACCGGCGGAGGGAATGGTGTTCTCGAACTGGACGACGGATTCCAATGGTGTGACATTGGCCAGCACGACCATGTCTACCACAACCTTTACGATGCCTGCCAACAATGTGACCGTGAAAGCAAATTACGTGGCGGGTACGGCTCCTGGTCCGGTTGCTACAAACAGCAATGGAAACGGCAGCACGACAAACGATAATGGTAATACCAGAGTAGATATTGAGAAGCCGGGTATCTCCAACAGAGATCTGGCGACGGCGGTTACTAACGGTTCCACGGATAACTTTATCGTGAAGATTTCCGAGACTGATGAGGCGACCCGTGCAGTAGCGGCAGCTCTCACAAACAAGTACGGCACTTTGGACAATATCCTGTACTATGCGATGGATATTACCTTGTGGGATTCTACCGGAACGCATCAGATTACCGGTGATCAGCTGAACGGGATATCCGTAGATATTACGATCCCGATTCCGGATTCACTGGTGGCGTACGGCGGTAATAATAAGGCAGGCGCGGTAATAAACAACGATCAGTTAGAGAGCCTGAATGAGAACTTTACAACGATTAACGGTGTGCCGTGTATTCGTTTCCGGGCGACGCACTTCTCGCCTTACACGATTTATGTGGATACGGGAAATCTGGTAGAGGGCATGCTGGATGTGACGCCTAAGACCGGTGATCCG
>CAMWMO010000195.1 GCA_947175305.1 uncultured Lachnospiraceae bacterium | reverse complement strand
TCACGGTTTTTTGTGCGGGAGTGTACTGGTCTTATGCCGTATTACTCCGAAATCAGAGCGAAAAAAACATATGAGGAAGGGCGATGCGTTATGACGAAACAGCATTATATTGAAGTGAACAATCTTGTGAAAAATTATGGCACAGGAAGCATGACGGTAAACGCCGTTGATCATGTCAGTTTCTATGTGGATCGGGGAGAATTTATCGGTATCATGGGCGCTTCCGGTTCTGGTAAAACGACCATGTTGAATGTCCTTTCTACCATAGATACGATGTCGGAGGGACAGGTTTCTTACGATGGAACTGATATTTCGAGAATGAAAGAAGAGGAACTGGCGGACTTTCGGCAGAAAAATCTGGGGTTTGTTTTTCAGGACTATAATCTTTTAGATACATTGAGCATTGAAGAAAATATTATGCTTCCCATGACTCTTTGCGGTCAGAAGAAAGAGGAGGTAGTTTTTAGAGTAAAAAGTATTTCGGAAACTTTAGATATTTGTGATATCTTAGGGAAATTTCCGTACGAAGTGTCCGGTGGACAAAAACAGCGGGCGGCTTGTGCAAGGGCGCTTGCCAATGATCCGAAGTTGATTCTGGCGGACGAGCCGACCGGAGCATTGGATTCAAGATCATCTGCAATGCTATTGGACACCTTACAGGTTATGAACAAGGAACTGGGTGCAACGATCTTAATGGTAACGCATGATGTATTTTCGGCATGTTATTGTGACAGGATTTTGTTTTTGAGTGACGGTAAAATATACTGCGAATCAGAGCGGGGAAATCTGAACAGAAGAGAGTATCTGGACCGTATTTTTGACATACAGTCCCAGATGGGAGGTGGAGAGTTACTATGCTGAATAAGATTGCATTGCGAAACGCCCGCAGATTATGGAAAGACTATCTGAATTATTTTTTGACCTTGTGCGTGATAACAGCATTAATGTTTTCTTTCCATTCCCTGCTCTTTTCCAAGGATATTTATGAAATGATCCATTATGGAAATAACGGAGAATTATCTACGGCAGGCATGATGTTGATCACCTTTATGACCGTTTCCACGGCAGTGATCCTTGTCATAGTAGCCTGGTTGATCCATTATATGACGCGCTTTATTCTGGAAAAAAGAAGCCGCGAATTTGCGGTCTACCTATTAGCCGGAATGCAGAAAAGACAAATAGCGGATCTTTATAGGAAAGAGAATTGTTATCTGGGGATAGGCGCTCTTTTTGCTGGGCTGCTTTTGGGAAGCGGGTTAAAACAGATATTATTTTTAGTTTTCTATAAGAGCATTGGGAAAAATTACGAGTTTGAAAAATCAGGTTGGCAGAGCAATCTGGCAGCTCTTTTATTGACAATGATTTTGTATGGAACGTGTTTTTGTATGGCTCTTTTGCGGAATCAGAGAAAATTTTCCCATATGGAAATTATCGGTCTGCTAAATATGGATAAACAGAATGAAACGGTGAATGAAAAGAGAAATTCTCTGTGGAAATGGCTTTTCTTTTTCTCTGTTGGAAATCTGCTGCTTTTATATTTTCTTGTCTTTACCGGAAGAGTGACAAAGATAACCGCAATATGGGAAATGATCGGGCTTACATTTACGTTTTACTTTTTCTACTTAGGGCTTTCCGCATTCCTGATGAACTATATAAAAAGCAGGGGAAGCTTGCTCTACAAAAAAGATTATCTTTTTTTGATGAGGCAGTTTTCCTCAAAAGTGCGAAATACCTGTTTTGTGCTTGGGACGTTAAGTCTTTTATTTATGTTTGCGTTGGTGGGAAGCTCCCTTGCATTTATGTTGAGCGATTATCAGAATAAGCAGTTAGATGTGGAATATCCTTTTGATGTGATACTTATCAGTGACGAAAAGGAGAATGATTTTTCCGGGGAGGGGGCGCTGATCAAGGAGAGTGCGGCTATACAGGATATATGGAAATACGCAGTTTATCAGAACGGAACATGCGATGTGGGAGATTTTTTATATCAGAATTTAAGGCTATTTTCCGACAGAGACAGCGATCCTGCTATGGCGGAGGGAAAGAGGGCTGTTGCCTATTATGATCATGATGTGTATATGGGAATTACGGATTATAATCATTTGCGAAAGATGCTTGGTTTAACGCCTGTCGTTTTGCAGGATGACCAGTATTTGATCCATATGCCAAATCGGGTATATCAGGAGATAAAAGATAAGGGTATGGAGTTGGAAAACAGTTTAGATATAGGCCTTCAATTTGCCGGATTTAAAACGGAGGGTTTTGCGCAAAACGGACATAATGGGGCGGACTATCTGTTGGTAGTGCTGGATCAGAAGCTTGTGGAAATGCATATCTATTTTTCTCTTATCGCAGTTATGACCAGGGGAGCTGTGCCGGAAGAACTTTCGGAAGCGCTATATGAACTGGCCGGGAAAACAAGAGGATATGATGAACTGGCAGATTATATCAAAATCGGAAGTGAGGAACTTTTTTTAATGCCCGCCACGATACAAGTCAAGAGCCGGGAAGTTTTAGAATTAAAATTCTTAATGAGCACTCTTTCCTTTCCGTTGTTTTATATCGGACTGGTATTTTTATGCGTATCGCTTACGGTTCTTTCCGTTCAACAGCTGAGTGATTCCAATAAATATCAATTCCGATATCAGATTCTACACAAGCTTGGGATGGGAAAGAAAAGGATCAGCATGGTGGTGGCAAAGCAGTTATTTTTCTATTATCTTTGTCCGGTTATCCTTTCGGTTATGATCAGTGCGGTATTTATTTTATATGTAGGGCGGCAATTTGTTATCTATACGGGAATACATACGAAATGGGGGCTATATTTTGGTATCTCGGTGACCAGCTTTTTAGGAATATATAGCTTGTATTTTATGCTGACGTACTTTCAGTTTGAGAGAAATATTGCAAGGAAATAGTATAGGCCAATGGCTAAAATTACCTGAATTTCAATCTAAAAGAGGAGTAAACATTTGTAAAGCATAATGCTTTACAAATGCTACCGAATTGGATATACTATAGATAAATGAAAGACAAAGAAAGAGGTGTTACTATGGCTCAAATCAGTTTGCGTATAGAAGATGATGTCAAGAAAAAAGCAGAACAGGCCTGCGCCGACATAGGAATGTCTTTATCGACGGCTATTAACATTTATTTAAAAAAGCTGGGAAGAGAGAAGCGCATACCATTTGAAGTATCAGTGGATCCGTTTTATTCACAGGAGAATATGACCAGGCTCAGAAATTCAGTGGCGCAGATGGAGGCTACAGGCGGTACGGTACATGAGGTAGATTTTGATGATTAAATCATGGTCGGATGCGGCATGGGAAGATTTTGAATACTGGATGAAACAGGATAAGAAAACGCTAAAACGTATTATCCAGTTATTAAAGGATATTGACCGGAATGGGTATGACGGAATTGGCAAACCAGAAAGGTTAAGTGGTGATCTGGCAGCTTATTGGAGCCGGAGAATAGATGATGCAAATCGCATTGTTTATCGTATAGAAGATAATACAATAAAGATTGTTCAATGTGGATCTCATTATAGGGATAAATAGAAAGAGGAATAAGAAAAAATCTTGAAATGGCGTACATAGCCCGTTTCAAGATTTTTTATGCGAATATTCTTTGTCGGCTAAAATCAGCAGTTGAGAAGTTGAGAGAAGCACGTTATGATATATAGCGGAAGGAGATGAATACTATGGAAAAAACGGTAGTATTACCGAAGGCACCACAGCCTATCAATACAGATATGATGAGTGCCGAGGAAATCCATGCAGAGTTACAGAAAGGTTATGATGATATAAATGCTGGAAGAGTGCAGGATGCGGCATCGGCATTTGTCAAATTCAGGGAGAACCATTAATTTTTCAGTGTTTTATTGTCTCCATCCAATCCTCAATAGCCTGGGTGAGCATAAGCTGCTGGCGCAAAACAGCCTTTCCGGTTTCGGGAATATCCGGCCTGTTTTCTTTCTCCAGCAGATTTACTTCCTGATATGCTTTTAGCTGTTTCACATTCTTTTCAATGTCTGCCAGACATTGTTTCTGCTTGTCGGGGGACAGGCTGTCCAGATTGACAATGACGGCATTAAAGTCCAGAAATATGTTGACTGATTTTGCGGAGATCTCAAACATCAGCCTTTCAAATTCCTGTTCACCCAGAGGGGTCAAAGAATAGACTGCTTTTTCCGGCATATTCCCTTCTTTTTCTGTGCGGCTCTTGATGAGACCCTTTTCTTCCAACTGAATGACCTTTTTGTAGATAGAGGGGGTGCTGATCTTGACCCACTTCGATATATTGCGGTATTCTACTAGTTTCTGCATATCATAAGCGCTCAATGATTTCTGCTTCAACATTCCCAGTACGATCAAATCAATGGTAGCCATACGAATCTCCTCTAATCTTTTCTTGACAGATACTATAAATTATAGTATTATACATTTTGCGTTGCAACTACTATAAAT
>CAMWMO010000194.1 GCA_947175305.1 uncultured Lachnospiraceae bacterium | reverse complement strand
ACTATAAACATTAACCATAACTTTACAATTTGTTCATATTTTATTCATATTTCAGGAGTATAGTGAATTTATAGAAAATTGAATGAGATGTCGTGTATGATTACACACATAGATAAATTTTTTCATAATAGCCCGGGTGCCGCAAGGTGCCTGGGCACTCCTCATCCTACGGGTAAAACAAAGAAGAGGACCTTTCTAGTCCTCTTCCTCCTGTCCGATATGTAAGATCTCTTCATTTAAATACATCATTCTTGCATCCAACGCCGACACCATCTGGGCACATTCCACAAGCTGCTCCTTAATATGCTCCGGCGCATTGCCCTCAAACTTATAATGGATCTTATGCTCCAGGCTGGCCCAGAAATCCATCGCGACCGTACGGATCTGAATCTCCACCTTCGTATCCGCGATCCGATCAGAGAGGTAGACCGGCACTGTCACCAGCATATGATAGCTCTTATATCCGCTGGCTTTCGGATTCACGATATAATCTTTCACGGACATCACCCGTATGTCTTTCTGATTACTGATCATCTCCGCGATCTGATAGATATCCGACGCAAAGGAACAGATCACACGGATACCCGCAATGTCATTTACATACTTCACCATATTATCGATGGTGGATTCCTTGTCATGCTTTTTTAATTTCTTGACGATACTCTCCGGCGTCTTGATACGCCATTTGATATGTTCGATCGGATTATAACGATGCACATGCTGAAACTCGTCGTTTAAAATCTCCAGTTTCGTAGATATCTGTTTCAAGGCGGAATTATAGATCAGCTGTACCTCTTTCCAGCTGTCAATATCGCCGTCTTTATTTCTCTCGATCATTACTTCCATTTCCAAAAAACCTCCGAAAAAATTGTTTTCCCCTTATGATTTCGCAGTGCTTGCTCGATTCCGCTACGCTTCATCTCGCTCACGGGCTGTCTACGCTGCGCACTGCTCGTTGCTTTCGTGTAGATTATACCACACCCTTTGTCAAAAATGTATATTTTATACAAAATTTTCTAAAATCTTTATATTTTATTGTCTATTTTCACATTTTCTTCCTTTTTCTCAGAAGTCACACAGGACAATATGACAGGAACTGTCACCACCAGCGGGTACATATAACGAATCAGTACCGTCGGCGAGAGCAACAGGGTCAGATAATAAACCACCAAAAATACCGCAGGCAGCACCTCCCGATATCTTTTTTTGTATAAGACCACTACCACATAGAGATACAGCAGCCACCAGTACAGCGCCGGAGCAAAGAGAAATTTTATCACAGGCCAGTCTTCATATTCGTTGTCCGATACGATCTTTTCCATAATGGCGCGCAGCCCCGGAAGATAACTGTGTTCCACGATCTCGCAGCCCGCGGGCATCGTGCGGTTGTCTGTGGAAAGATAGCCAAAACCGGTCTCCGTCCCGATCCCATACACTCTTGCGTGGGTGTCGTCCGTCAAAAACCATAATCCCACACTGTTATCCAGAAACGCATCTATGTATATGCCGGGATATTCCATCCCCAGCCGGATCCAGGTTTTGATCAGCCCTTTGGGATCATCGTGGATTATGGCAATATTTTTCACTCGATCCGCCAAATGGGGATCATAAACCGAAAATCCCCACTCCGGAGGCATATACTTCTCCATCTCCTGTCGCAGGGATTGATCATCCATCAACTCCCCATTCTCTTTATTCACCCAGACGCGCGCCATCTGCTGCAAGGGCACACTCAGCATTTCTCTGGGACTGCCGCTCTGCGCATGGGTCAGGGTTTTCAGCAAAGCCGCACTCACCGCAAACAAGAGAAGAATCCCCAGCGACAGATGCAGATATTCTTTCCCTGCCGCTCTTCCGTCCCATAGGATGTTTTCTTGTTGACTTATCTGGTCATTTTTTACCCTTCTCATACCAAAGAACAGAACCGGCACGCTGACCACAAAGGCGTACACCGCATTGTTGCGAAGCAGCAGCATGAGGACACCCAAAAGAATACAGACCGCCCGCTCCTTCCGGGTTACCTGCATATTCCTGTCACAGGTAAGACGGTAAAAACAGATCGTGTAGAGCAGTACCAGCGCCGAAAAAAGCACATCCTTCGTGGTGCTTATGGCAAGAACGGAATTGGTCGGAAACAGCCCATAAAAAAGAAGCAGTACGATCCGCGTCCACCTCGCCGTCCGCTTTTCATAGAGATAAGTCAAGGCTCCCGCAAAGGCTCCCGCCATCAGCAGCATCTGTACGACAGAATGAACCGCCATGCCCGCGGAATAGGAACCCATCCTGCCGCCCAGCCGGAAAAAAGCTCCCAGAAATAAGGTATGCAGGAGCGGGTGATGTGTGCTGTAATCTCCGGCGATCACCTGATACAGCTGCCCCTCCGCATCGTATGCAAACACAGACGGATAATATGCCAGAAAAACCGGCAGCCAGCAGGCAAAGATAAACGCCAGATAAAACAGCCACATCTGCCACAGCGGCCGCTCCTTCCATTCTGCCCGTGTCTCTTCCTGTGTCTTTTTTCCCCCTGCCTGTTTCTCCTGCTCTTCCGGTCTGCCCGTCCCTCTGCTCAAGACATATCCCGCACAACCCGCCGCTGGCACAGAGAAGCATAGAATCTGCACCAGAAGAAGGAGCAGATTCTTCACATGAAAGGCTAAAGTGCCATCGCCTTCAAACACCATTCTCTGCATGACAAGCCTGAGTCCCATTACAAAGGAAGCCGCCACCGGTATTCCCCAGACAAAAGAGCAGATGAGAAGTCTCTTATTTTTTTTCATGTTATCTATA
Organism: uncultured Lachnospiraceae bacterium; assembly: GCA_947175305.1. GTDB lineage: Bacteria > Bacillota > Clostridia > Lachnospirales > Lachnospiraceae > UBA3282. Next base: position 1,729 of record CAMWMO010000194.1, on the reverse strand, counting down.
AGTTTCATAGACTCAGTATATCATAGAAAATTATGCCGCAGTGTAAAATATTGAGGAAAGAATTCGCTGCATCTACTGTTGCAACTTGTCAAGGACATATTCATCATTTTTCATCACTTTTTCTTGGTTTTCCTTGTTTTCCATGCTCTAAATCGTGGAGAATTACACGCTTCAGCTTGTCCTCTACGCTTTGGGTACTGCTAGACAAAAAATGTATCTCGACTAAGTAAGTTTTCTTATCAATCTTCTTTTGCAAACAGGGCGTTAATCGCCCTGTGGTGTTGGTCTGAATATTATTGCTCATGTTCCTCCTTTTGGGCGCAAAAAAAGCGCATGGTTTACATTTTACTGTTTCCATGCGCCTTTACGCCGTTATTTTGATATTAAATTGTTTTGCTAATTATGCTAACTGCATAACCTCTGCTTTGACTTCCTCAATCTCCTCGTTAGATAGTTCCGAAAAAAATATTTGTATTTCATCTAATGAAATCTTTCCATTTTTTAACATGAGGATTGCTTTCTCTTTCAACTTATCCCTTGCCGCTTCATTCCTCATATCTTCCATAATTTTACACATGGTTGCCACTCCTTTCTCGTCCTGCTTGAAGTACCTTGCTTTTTTAGCAAGTACCTCATAATTCATATCATCGGGATTAGTGCATGAAAAATCGTGCATTAGCTTTCCGATTTCATCATTGCCCCTGTATTTTCCATTAACATATAGGATATGCGAACCGTCACCAAACAATACTTTATTTTCCCCGATTGTAACATATCGCTCCACTGGATATATCGGCTGATTCCCTTTCATTACGTCATTTTCAGTAATAAAAATAACATAACTATCGGGAATATCCTCCGTATCATCGCCTGCTTTTAATATATGTGCGTCCAACAAGCTGCTGTTGTGCCTTGCCCTTTTTGCACCTGCTCCTGCGTCTTTTCTCTGAATTTCTACGTCAAATTCCTTGTTGTCACTATCAACCGCATGAACATCTAAGGTGGCGGAACGCCCCTGTAGGTTCTTTAGCGGTTCTTGCGTCCGAACCGATTTAATTTTTATGTTCCTTTTTCCTAAAACAATCTGTAATATCAGTTCCACACCATCAAAATTATCCGCAAGACAGATGGTCATAAAATCATCGTCCATATAGCGGAGTAATTTTAATCGCTCCAAATCTTGTTGATGTGCCTGTGCTGTTGCACTCAAAATATCACCTTCTTTCACTATTCCCATTATACATCATGCAAAAATTTTTGAAAACTGGATTATCTGTAAAATTATCTTGGCTTTCTATACACCCTAACGCTATGCTATTTATTCAGTTGTGATTGTGATAATGGTTGTTTAGACAAACTTGAATTTATCATTATTGCTTCGCTTTTATTGGGGTATAGTAATCCATCTGCTCATATCCCATTACTTTTTGCACAAGCGGTGATGTAATTACATTTCCTAATTCGGAACGTGACGGATCACGCTCAAACCCGTTTTCGCTTAGAAACTTATCTATCTCTGTACTCATAAGCTCCTTATCTGTTTTTTGGTCTATGTCAGTCGCAACAGCATAAAGACCGCCTTGGAAATCTATTATTTCCAATTCTGGCGGAACCACCATGCCATCTTCAAACATATAAAGCCAAACAAGCCCCTCTCCCGCCCAATATAGGAAATCTTTGGGAAACAGACCGCGCTTTTGAGAAGAGAACCATTCTTCAAAGAGACTAA
>CAMWMO010000193.1 GCA_947175305.1 uncultured Lachnospiraceae bacterium | reverse complement strand
ATCGCAGACAGCATTAACGAAAATATTTCATTCGAGGAGCAGAAACGATATGTTAGAAATAGAGTGATAAAAATTGTAATTTCTAGCATTGTGGTGCTGGTTTTTCTGATATTGTCTGTATATTGGATGTTTCCTAAGAGTTTTGACATTGAGCAGAGTAAATATTTCAACAAAGATCAAGTGGAAACGGCAATGAAAGAAACAATAGAGTTGTTAGATGCAGGGGATTATATTGCTTTACAGGAAAGAGTTACCCCCAAGATGCAAACCCTGTTAAATGCAGAAACGATGGATGACGTAAAAGGAGCATTATCTGATGATTGGGGAGAACGAAAACTGTTCGGGGCAATATATATGGTGGAATTGATTCAAGGAAATAACCATTTCGCGGTAGGAGAGATTACAGTTACTTATGAAAATGTAAGCGCTACTTATCGGTTGACATACGATGAGGATATGCGCCTTTCAGGTATTTACGTGAGATAGGGGGATAACATGACAGCGGAGACAATAATTGTTTTAATAATATTGTTGGTTAGTGCAGTGCCTATTATAATAATAGGAATTGTTCAGTATAGAAGTAAAGATCCGATTGGTTTTTGGTCCGGAAAGAAGCCGCCGAAAAGAGAGCAGATAACGGACGTGCAAGCTTATAATCGAAAGCACGGCTTGATGTGGATCGTATATGGGGTGGGACTGCTTCTTTGTTTTGTGTGCGGACTTCCCTTTGGAGGATTGATCACAGGATATCTGTGTATGGTGGAAGTGATGGGCGGTATCCTGGTAATGATCGCATACCATAATAAGCTGAATCGTATGTATTATAGAAAGCAGGGGGATATATGATGGGTATGTGGTTTTTTATGATGGCCTGTAATCTCATATTGCCGGTATTAATGATCATTCTAGGAAGAGTATTTATAAAAAATCCGCCTAAGAAGATCAATAATGTATACGGCTATCGGACATCCCGTTCCATGAAAAATCAAGATACATGGGATTTTGCCCATTTGTACTGCGGAAAGCTGTGGTGGAAGATCGGGTGGAGCATGCTGCCTCTGTCAGTGATCAGCATGCTTCCTGCAATCGGAAAGAATGATGATTTTATTGGAGTATTGGGTGCAGTAGTAATATCAGTAGAATGCATCATAATGTTTATCTCAATTTTTTTCACAGAAAGAGCCTTGGCAAAGAAATTTGATTAAAACAAAGATTGCCCTGTATGTGATGTAGTCATATGGCTTCATTAAAGCGATATAAGCATTCAAGGCATATTTATACCACTTCACTAAATTTCTCTACAATACACCCTTTGCTTGCATAGTATTGAAGCATCTCGTCAATCTTCCGTTTGTCATAGCTGGTAATACAATCCGACAGCACATGAACGGTGTAACCCGCTTTAGCCATATTGTAACAAGTGGATTTTACACAAGCTATGGCATCTGCACCGGCAATATAAAATTCTTTGATTTCGTTTTTGTTTACGAAAGCGGAAAATTCTTCACTTGTCAGCGCATTGCCTTTGGTTTTCGTGAAAATGTTTCCAGATACAATTTTCATCTCCGCAACTAATTCTTCGCCATGAGTGCCCGGCTTAAAGGTTCTTGTTCCGGCTGATAGATTATTGTGCTTGATATAAACCACATGAATATCATGAGCAACAGCCCAATCAATAGCGGTATTGATATTTTCGATAATATCCTTGTAATTTTTTGTAATATCGTTTTGAATGTCAATAACGACAAATGCTTTATTCTGCATGATTTTCCTCCATTTTCTTTAATTGATTTGCTTGCTTTCATATTGTACTATATAATTGTTGACAACGTTATGGCAACAATTGAAAAAATTTTGAAAGGCGGCTTCCATATGAAGATTGATAGGCTTGTTAGTATTATTATGCTACTTCTTGATAAAGAACGAATAGGTGCGCAGGAATTAGCAGATATGTTTGAAGTATCGCCACGCACGATCTACCGCGACATAGACACTATCAATATGGCGGGTATTCCTATTCGTTCAACTTCGGGAGTGGGCGGCGGCTTTGAAATTATGCAAAACTATAAAATTGAAAAAAATGTTTTTTCGACTGCCGATCTGTCCGCCATCTTAATGGGGCTTTCCAGTCTTTCCGATATGATTCGGGGCGACGAGCTACTAAACGCCTTTGCAAAAGTAAAGAGTTTTATTCCTGCTGACCGAGCGAAAGACATTGAATTAAGAGCAAATCAAATACGCATAGATTTGAGTGCATGGATGGGCAGCAGAAACATACAGCTATATTTAGAAATTATTAGAACGGCTTTACAAGAAAACAGACTGCTCTCGTTTGAATATGTAGCACACCACGGGGAAAAAACCACACGGACTGTCGAGCCGTATCAGCTTGTAATGAAAAATAGTCACTGGTATTTTCATGGATATTGCTATAAAAGAAATGATTTTCGCTTATTTAGGTTATCCCGCATATCAGATTTACATATGGAAAAAGAAACTTTTATACCACGAGATTTCCCAAAAGCAAGCTTAGATTTTGAGGAAATCTTTGAAGCCATGTCAATAAAAATTAAACTTCGTATTCATAAATCGGTTATGGACAGGGTACTTGATTATTGCTCCTATGAACATTTTTTGCCTGTCGACGATGAATATTATATTGTTGATTTTCCTTTTATAGAAAACGATTACAACTATGATATTCTTCTTAGTTTTGGGTCAAAATGTGAGTGTTTAGAGCCGCTGCATATACGTGCAGAGGTGAAGCGCAAAATACATGATTTAGCTGCCATATATAAGAATTAGAGCAATAAGAAATATTCTGCCATTAAAAATAGCTTATTCCGAATGAAAGAAAAAAATTGTCTTGTATGCAGTATTGCCATATGCCATAATTAACGTGATATAAGCATTCAAGGAAGGACGATATATGGCAAAAAATTTATATCACAAGAAAAGAAAAAACCTTATCATCGGTATAGCCGCACTTGGCTTGTTGCTTGCGGCCTGCGGTGCACCGTCAGGAAAGGTGGATGAGAATCCCGAATCGCAAAGCGCTGAAGCAAAGGAAGAACCGGAAGAATGGCCGGAGGAGCATCACTGTTGTGGAGTGCAGGAGCTTAGCGGATATCTGTATGACCATACTTCCGTAAGCGCAAGCCCTTATGCCAGTGCGGAGATTACGATAAAGGATTATGAAGGGGAACAGCTGGAAACCGATTGGGATGAGCCGTCAGCTTTTCAGTTTGCGGGAGAAGCGGATGTGACATGGCGGTTTTACAATTCCCTTGCGGAAATGGAAGCAGCGTTAAATGGGGCAGCTATGCAGGAAACGGATGGGAGCCCGTTTCATTTTCTGTACTATACCTTCCCCATGACAGAGAACGACCACGCTATCGATATGTATTACAATCTGAAAAAAAGATTTGATACGAAAGAGCATCCTCTGACAGCATGGAGCGCAGATAGTGGGAAGCTGTTTTATTTTTTACAGGAAACGATGAAAGAGGAAGACGGCTATGAGTTTGCCAGTCTGGAGAATCGGAATTCGAGGGTCAATCTTTATGTGAAGGACCGAACGGCATATGGACTTACCCTGATAAACGCGCCCTCTGAAGATGACGACGAAACCCTGGAATATGTATTTGAAGATGTTTTCCAGCACTACGGCGCTCTATGGTACGGCTCGGGGCTGGGTGAGGAAAACCTGTACTGGATCGATCATGAGGAGCGGCTGACCGAACTGGAGAATCCGAAGCGCAGCTTTCTGGAGGTCCGTGGAATTGATGAGAATAGCGAATCCGCCGGGGACGAGGGGATCGGGCGGTATTTTGGCCTGCTCGTGGAGGCCGATTACGAGCTGCCGCTTACGGAGGACGGCAGGATGCTTTCCTTGCACTTCTCGCTGGCGGAAGAAGATATGGAAGAAGTTTCTTATTCCGATTATATAGAGGATTTGAGAAAAGATTACTTTATTTCCGTTGCCAGATCTCTGGAGGAAAACGAAGAGGAGACTTCCGTGGATGAAGAAGAAATGTCTGTGGAGGAAGAGGATACGGAACTTCGCTACTATCTCTTGAACGGCTATTGTATGGATGAGCCTTATGACATGACAGTGATGGATATGGAGACCGGCGAAGCGCTGCAGGAGAGCCAGGTATCTCTGAGTATTGAGCTGCCGGATACGATCACCTATCCGGACTTAAACGGTGACGGTTACGCGGATATGCGGGTCGGCGCGCCGGCTCATATGAACGGTGCAAAAGCGGAGGAGGAAGGTTATACATCGCCCACCTATCTGCTCTGGGATCCTCAGACAGAACAGTTTGTACGCAAGACGGAAAAAGAGGTGGAAAACAGCAGACAGGCGGTGGCAAACGGCTTAACGGAAGAAGAGCAGGAGGAAAAGGCCGAGCAGGAAAGGAGAGATCCATTTGCGCTGGTTCAGGAGCTGCCGGAGTGGGCGGAACCGGAGGACTATATCAAACTCACAGGCGACAAGATGCTGGAATATGAGGTGC
>CAMWMO010000192.1 GCA_947175305.1 uncultured Lachnospiraceae bacterium | reverse complement strand
TTAATATGTACAAGATTTTAATGGGGGATGACGATCCGATGATATTAGAGGATAATAAGACATATTTTAGCACAGTGGGCTATGACGTCGTCTGCGCAAAAACTGCGGAAACTGCAGAAAAAATCATTCTATCCAATGCGCTCGACTGTGTCGTTCTGGACGTGGATTTACCTGATATGAACGGTTTCGCATTATGCGAAAAAATCCGCGAAAAGACAGGTCTTCCCATTATTTTCCTTTCCGGCTATACCGAGGAAGAAAACCGTATCCGCGGGCTGTTGATCGGCGGAGATGACTATGTGTGCAAGCCTTACAACTTAAAGGAACTGGAACTCCGGGTACAGGCACGCATCCGTTCTGGCAGAGCTGCCGAGCCACCTCAAACCCTTACTTATGGAGCGCTTTCCATCTGCCCATCCTCGTGCAGTGTAAGTTATGACACATACTCCGTTGATTTTTCATCCTATGAATTTGATGTGTTGTATTTTCTGGCAAAACATCCCAATGAAATATATACGCCGGAACAGATTTATGATTCGGTGTGGAAAGCGCCGATCAACAAAGGACAGAAATCCCTGCAAGTCATTATGGGGCGCATCCGCAGAAAACTCTATGATATGTGCCCGGATCACGACTACATCCAGACCAAGCGCTATAAGGGTTACCTGTTTGTTCCTGACCGGGAATGAACATAAAAGCCCGCTGCTCCGGCAAAGACGGAGAGCAGTACGAATCCCAATACCATAACGATATGATTACTTTGCCGGGTGTCGGCATGCAGTGTCTGCGCATTTATTTGAGCAGGAACCAATATCTGTTCCTCACCGGTATCCGAAGCCTGTGCATATAATATCGGTTCTTCATTAGTATCTGAGACCTCCGCATATAACGGCTGTCCTATATCGGTATCGATCTGCCCTGCATCGATATCGGGCAGTTTCGCATTTGATAACTGTTCTGTATCGGCGTATGGGGTTTCTGGACTTGACAATTGTTCATCATTTGCCACACCTGATCCACTGTCGGAATCTCCCGTCTCCGTTTGGACGGTACCTGACAGAGCCTCTGTTTTATCAGTATTTGAGTGAGTATCAGAGTTTCCTTTTTTGGTCAGGTTTTCGCCTTTTGCAGGCGTACTGCTGGTGCTTTCCTTTGGCTCATCCGGCGGATCTACAATGGATGTGCCACCACCCCGGCTGCCTCCTATATCCTCCGCAGATTCCAGATCATCAGCCGCATAACAAAGCACATTGGAAAAATATTGAGTTCCGTTATCATTCCACTGCAGACGGATATATATGTTGGAATGCGCCGCCTTGTCACGCTGTTCGGACCTAAAAGCAATGAAAAAGCCCGCATAAACGTTGTTTACCTTTTTTTCTTCGTATGTAACCCAGCTTTCATTGTCGAAGGAATATTCTGACATTACTGTGATCGGCAGCGCTTCCTCCGGCTTCGTATATCCACCCTGAAACGTATACTGGCCGCCGATTATCGATGCCTGCACGTCCGTAAAGGTCAACGGGTAATCATTATAAACTACCGTACACTGCACCGGTTCGGCGGACGCTGCATGTACAAAAGACCCCTGCAGCTCAAAGCGCTGCCTTTCCGCCTGCTGCGTTTCGGTGCCTTCCAGATTCCATGACAAGGAAACCTGTTCATTATAGCTTACATCTCCCTGCCTGTTGACCGAACATTTGATTTGCGCCGGAAGTACATCGCTTAACGTTTGTCCCGTTTCCACGACAGCACAGACAGAATTCTGATATATCACGAAAGGGATATCCGCATAATGAATGCTTCCCGATATATGGCAGTCGGAATCCACCAGCCCGGCGCCTTCCTCCTGCCACAAGGCACATGTTTCACTTTCCACTGTAACACCCTGCATGGAAAGCATTCCTTTTTCTGCCACATAAAAAATGCCTTTACCACCCGGCTGTCCCAAAAAGATAAGATGATCGTCACTCAAAAGCTCTATCTCCCCGGTTACGGTGATTGTATATTTATCAGTATCAACATAAACAGCAGGCATATTGATACCGCCTGGGCAAAAACTGTATTCACCGTCCAAAACCACATGATCGGTCAACCTGACCGTGCCGCCGATATTCTTGTGTGCCTCCAGCCATTCCATCAAAGCCGAACCGGTGGCTATGGTTTGTTCCGGCTCCGGTGCGGCCGCGAACTCCTCAATCAGTTCCGGCTCCGACTCCGGTTCGACTGCAGACTCCTCGATCGGCTCCTGCCCCGGTTCCGTTTCGTCTGCAGATTCCTCGATCGGCTCCTGCTCCGGTTCCGTCTCGTCTGCAGATTCCTCGATTGGCTCTTGTTCCGGTTCCGACCCGGCAGTGGATTCCCCTATCAGCTCGGGCTCCATATTTTCTTCTGCTGCCATTGCAACAACGGACTCTGCCCTATAAAATAAAATCGAAATTACAAACGGCAGTATAAATAAAAATTTACATCTATTTTTCATGTATTTTTTCCTTTGTAAAGATTTTGGGAGGACTAACAATTATCATGAAGCAGACCATATTTACAAAAACTGCATTTCAGACAATTCTGATAACCACGGGTACAATTATGATAAGCCTGCTTGGACTGCTGACAGTTACCCGATATGATAATAAATATATAACAAAGGCGGCGGTTACACAAGATAATCTTTGTACAGTTCCAGAAAAAGGGTATTGCTCCCTTGTTGACGGCTGGGAGCTTTATCCTGATATTCTGATCGTTCCGGAAAACTTTTCTGCCGGAACAAAGTCATATTACAATACATGGGCCGGTGAATATCCTAATCTTGCCTTATTCCATGAAGATAAAAATCCTTACGGAACCTCAACATGGCGTCTGCATCTGCAGGGAAACGGTGATGTCCTTCTCTATCTGCAGGAGCCTCTCTGCGCCGCCAGAGTTTATGTAAATGGGCAATATTTGGGTGAAACCGGCGACGTATCCTTTGATCATTATGCCCCTCTTATTAAAGACACCGCCTATTCCTTTTTTCTTGACGGCGAAGCGGAGCTGATCATCCAGACTGCCAATTATTCACACTATTATGGGGGAATCTGGTATGCCCCCATAATAGGCGATGCGGATAGCGTCAGCCACCTCATTGCCTGCCGTATGCTCATCTACGGACTGCTGTTTTTCTCATCTCTCACACTCTCTTTATTTTGCATCGTACTTTGGACACGCAGGGATGACCGTGGTAAGACCGTCACACTCTATTTCGGCATGCTGAGTCTGTCCTTTGCACTGCGAATATGCTACCCCTTCTTAAGACTGTTTGGCGTGCCGCTTGTAGGCACCCTTTATGCAATAGAAGATTTTGCCGCCGTATCCGGCATTTACTTTTCTATACGGATTGCCCTCCTGCTGTTTTTACCGGACGGCCTTAAACGCCTGAAAAAGACGCTCCTTCTTCTTTCTCTGGGCGTCTGTGGTATAGTTGTCATTGCACCCTTATTTGTATTTCCCGCCATTCCCGGTCTTATATTATGGTATGGACCGTTCATTTCATGGTATAAAGCAATCATGGCGTTCTCTCTGATCAGCCTGACGGTTTATGGGGGTTTTATGGGCCTGCAGCACATAGGAATCATTCTCGCCGCTGCCGCCGCAAATGGCGTTGGTCTGTTTTACAGCGTATTGTCGATCGGAGCTTACGAACCGTTTGTCGGCGCTTACCCTGAAGAATATGGCGCCTATTGTATGGTAATTGCTTTCGCTGTCCTGATGGTACAGCGTAACCGGGAAATGGCAGAAGAAAACACAAAACTTACTCTTTATCTGCAGGAGGAAGTGGAGCAAAAAACAGAACACCTGCACCGGCTTCTTACAGAAAGAGGGCAGCTGATCGCAGAATTAGGACATGATATGAAATCCCCCCTGACTTCCCTCTCTAACATGGCACAGATTATACGATTAAATGATATTATGTTGGATGAAGACACCCGTAGAAGAATGATTCATATAGAAGAACAGTGTCATATTTTATCCGAACGCCTGAAATCCATTCAGGAAATAGCCGCTCAGACGAGCTTCCCTGTGAAAATGGAGTCTGTACTGCTCAATGCATTCCTTTCGGATTTTTATCACAACTGCCGCCCTATCATAGAACTTTACGGGCCCAATTTTCTTGAAAACATTACCTCACGTCCCTGCCATATCATGGCAAATCGTGAGCAGCTTTTCCGCGCATTGGAAAACCTCTTATACAATGCCGCCGATTTTACACCGCCGGATGGTAAAATCACGCTGTCCCTTACAGCGGATGACGCTCTTGCCTATATCACTGTTTCGGACACAGGCTGCGGCATACCGGAAAAAGATCTGCCCAATATTTTCCGCCGTTCCTACACCACCCGCAGCGACCAGGGCGGACAGGGATTGGGGCTCGCCATTACACGCACCATTGTTTTAGAACACGCAGGCCAGATAGAAGTAGTTTCCAAAGAAGGAGAGGGAACGACGTTTACAATCCGTATTCCGCTATTAGCGGATGATAAAAACAGCTAATA
>CAMWMO010000191.1 GCA_947175305.1 uncultured Lachnospiraceae bacterium | reverse complement strand
ATATCATGATCTGCAATATAGGTACAGACCTGACCGGGAAAGAGCATGAACCCCTGCCCGCTCATGACCTGATAGGAGACGGAGTCGCCCTTGCTGTTGTCGGCGAACAGCGTACCTGTTCCGGAGAGACAGAGATGAAACAGATAGTGATTCCTTGCGGCGGGACCAAAGGAGTGGGAGGGAGTGCAATGCTCCCAGCCAAACTGATACAGGCCGAGATCCACGAAATTTTCACTTGGAAAAACAGAAAAGATTACTTCGCTCATAATTCACCTCATCAGGTAATATATTTAATTATATACCAAAATGCTAGGTCAGTTCAATGTATAGGCAGAAAAACAGCATATTGACATAAAACGTGCAAAACAGAGGTATTTTTAGTGGCATTATGGTATGTTACAATGTTTGAAGTAAATCCACTTGAGATCCGTTTTGATCATGCATATTGCAAAAAGGGAAGGAGAAGGGAAATGAAGAGAAAGGGATTAAAAGGCTTGACAGCAGTTCTGTGCTGCGCAGCGGTAGCGACGGTTGTCCAAGGGTGCGGCAGTTCCTCGGACGGCAGGATCGAAATCGAGATCGTGCAGTACAAAATGGAGGCGGCGAACTATTTTAAGACGGTGGAGGAGGAATTCAATGCGACGCATGATGATATTCATCTGACAATCAGCTCGCCCAACGATGCTACGACGATTCTGAAAACCAGATTTATCAGGGAGAATTATCCCGACATCATTGGAATCGGCGGAGATATCAACTACTCATATTTTGTGGATGCCGATATACTGGCGGATGTTTCAGGATATGAAGGTATGAAGGATATCAACGAGGGGTATCTGGAGATTGCGGAAGCACTGGAGCTGGTGCCCGTTGACGGCACTTATATCATACCTTATGTGGCCAACGCGGCCGGGGTTCTCTACAACAGGGACATGTTCGAGGAGCATGGCTGGCAGATTCCGGAGACCTGGGATGAGATGCTTGCGCTGTGTGATCAGATTCAGGCGGAGGGGATTCTTCCTTTCTACTTTGGTTTTAAAGATACCTGGACCTGTCTGGCGCCCTGGAACGCTATGGCGGTGGAACTTGCGCCGGCGGATACGACGAAGCAGGTAAACAAAGGAACTACGACTTTTACAAAGGAATATAAGGAGCTGGCGGAGAAGTATATGGAGCTTCTGCCTTATGGCCCCGATGATCCTTTCGCTTACGGCTACAATGACGCCTGCACCGCATTTGCCAGAGGGGAATCGGCCATGTACACCATCGGAAGCTACGCGACGCCTCAGATCCTGTCGGTGAATCCTGATATGAAAATCGATTCCTTTGTGATGCCGGCAAGCGATGATAAAAATGACAGGACACTGAATTCCGGAATCGACCTGGGCTTCTGCGTCATGGAGGACTGCAAAAACAAAGAAGCAGCCTATGAGGTGCTGGATTTCCTTTATGCAGATGAAAATATACAGAAATACATCGACGACCAGAACGCGGTTCCCTGCAAGAAAGGAAACTTTACATTGTCTTCCATGCTGGATGGCATGACAGAGTTTATCCAGAGCGGGAATATGACGGACTATCAGGATCATTACTACCCCTCCGAGATGTCGGTGGACGCTCTTTTACAGACGCTCCTCTTAGAGAAGGACGAAGACGCATTCCTCCGGACTTTCGATACGAACTGGCAGAGATATAACAGGGACATCATCCGTATGGTGCAGGACTATGAAGCCGCCCACGGAAATACAAACTAGGAAAGGGGCCAAGAGATTATGTCGAAACATGAAAATGAAAGAAAAAGAACATTTATGCTGATAACGATTCCGATTCTGGCATTGTTTATCTGCTTTAATACGATTCCGCTGATCCGCGGCGCGCTGTACAGTTTCACCAATTCCAGAGGCTTCGGAAGCTATGACTGGGTGGGACTGCGCAACTATATTGATCTGTTTTCGGACGCGCGTGTGGGCAAGTCCTACCTGTTTACGATCAAACTGGCGCTTGTGACCACGGTGGTGGTAAATGTGCTCAGCCTGATCATGGCGCTTGGATTAAACAGTAAGATCAGGGCGAAGGGATTTTTCCGCGGGGCGTACTTCCTTCCGAACATCCTCGGCTCGCTGGTTGTAGGTTACATTTTTAACTATTTCTTTACTTATATTATTCCGGCTCTTGCGGATATGACGGGTATCCGGGCGCTTGGCTCCAGTATCTTGTCCAATCCCAGCAAAGCATGGATCGGTGTTATGATCGTGTGTGCATGGCAGGCCATCGCCATGAATACTATCATCTATATTTCGGGATTACAGACAGTGCCCGAGGATGTGTATGAGGCGGGCGGCCTGGACGGCGCGACCGGATGGAAGCAGTTTAAACATCTGACCTTCCCGTTGATCATTCCGTTTTTCTCCATCAATATGGTGCTGTGTGTGAAAAACTTCCTGATGGTATTCGATCAGATCGTCGCATTGACCAAGGGCGGCCCGGCGCAGAGCACAGAGTCCATTTCCTACCTGATCTACAATAACGGTATGGCGGGCGGACAGTTTGGCTTCCAGAGCGCCAACGCGGTTGTATTCTTTATCCTGATCGTAGTGTTCTCTGTTGCGCAGATGAAATTTTCCAGTTCAAAGGAGGAGCAGTTATGAAGAAAACATCGACAGTCGAAAAATCGAACAAATGGGTTATGGTGCTGCTCATTCTCGGTCTTTCCACGATCATCTTTCCGTTGTACATGACGGTTGTGATCGCCTTCAAGCAGCCCTCGGAGATGACCAACAGCATAAGCGGTATTCTGTCGCTGCCCAAGGTGTGGAGCCTGAACAATTTCAGGGAAGCGATGGAGGTGACGGATTTCTGGAATTCCCTGAAAAACAGCTTACTGATTTCCGTATTGACAGTGGGGCTGTCCGTACTGATCCATTCCCTGATGGGATATACGCTGGGAAGAAATAAATCCAGTAAATTTTATAATTTTGTCTATCTCTTTATCGTAAGCGGTATGTTTGTGCCCTTCGCCATTCTGATGATGCCTCTGGCTAAGCAGACGGCGGAGATGGGACTTGCGAACTGGTTCGGCGTGATTCTTTTGTATGTGGTGTTTTACATGCCTATGAATATTATGCTATACTCAGGTTACCTTACCAATATCCCGATGGCGCTTGAGGAGGCAGCGAGAGTGGACGGCGCGTCCACATGGCGGACTTATTGGCAGATCATTTTCCCGATCATGCGTCCGATGCACGCGACAGTGGCAGTCATCACGGCGCTGGCTGTATGGAACGATGTGATGACGCCTCTGATCATAATGGCAGGTTCCGCAGAGAACACACTGCCGCTGGCACAGTTGAACTTCCAGTCACAGTTCGGAACCAACTACAATCTGGCGTTTGCATCCTATCTGTTGTCGCTGATTCCGATCTTGATCTTCTACTTGATCTGTCAGAAACAGATATTGAACGGTGTTGTGAACGGAGCTGTAAAGTAATCGTGTGAAAAGTAAAAAGGGGATAGTATATAGAAAGGAACAGAATAGGTGTAAGCTATGGCAATTGGATATCAGCAGGAAGATCGGATTTTTGCATTGGATACAAAACACACGTCTTACCGGATGAAAGTGGATGATTATGGCTTTTTACTGCATCTGTACTACGGAGGGCGTGTATACGGAAACATGGACCATCTGCTCACCTATTATGACAGAGGATTTTCAGGGAATCCGTCGGATGTGGGAAACGACAGAACCTACTCGATGGATGCCCTGCCTCAGGAATATCCGGTCATGGGCGTGGGGGATTTTAGAAACAGCGCCCTGATCATCCATAACGAGGATGGGTCTGATTGCTGTGATCTGCGTTATGTTGGTCATGAGATAAAAAAAGGAAAGTATGGACTGCCGGGACTCCCGGCAGTCTATGCAGACTCTGGGGAAGCACAGACACTGGAGATTTATTTGGAAGACAAGGTAAGCCATGTGCGGGTGACACTTCTGTACGGTGTGCTGGAGGAGGCGGATATCATCACAAGAAGCGCCATGATTGAGAATCAGGGGAGGCAGACCGTGATTGTTGAGAAGGCAGCTTCCGCCTGCCTAGACTTTTTGACAGGCGATTATGAGATGCTCAGCTTCTATGGCAGACATACTATGGAGCGCAATCTGCAGCGGGAAAAGATCGGGCACGGAAACCACGCTTTCGGCAGTCGCAGAGGCGCTTCCAGCCACCAGTATAATCCGGCGGTGATCCTCGCCCGGGAAAATACCACGGAGGATGCGGGGAGCTGTTACGGTCTGGTGTTTGTCTACAGCGGCAATTTCCTCTGCGAGGCGGAGAAAGACCAGTATGACCAGACCAGAGTTTTGATGGGGCTGCAGAGTGACCTGTTCCATTATCCGCTGCAGCAGGGAGAGCGGCTTGTAGTTCCGGAAACGATCCTTTCCTATTCAGACGAAGGACTGGGAACACTGTCTGCCACGTTCCACCGCTGTATCGGTGAGCATCTGTGCAGGGGAAAATACAGGGATGGCAAACGGCCGGTT
>CAMWMO010000190.1 GCA_947175305.1 uncultured Lachnospiraceae bacterium | reverse complement strand
AGCTGTGGGGCCTGAATGTGCAGACGGATGTTCAGTCTAAAAAAAACTTCGCCCAACTGACCGGGAAATGACAACGCCCTTGTTCTTGCTCCGGTGCGTACAGATCGGGTTATCCATCCGGGATTTAGATTTACTTACAATCGGCATGGTGAACGATATGTACGCAGAGAGCCGGAATGATGAGTGCAGTTATGCAACGCTGGCCACGCAGAGTGATTTTGATAATTTTTAACTAAGCAGATGCTCGGAGAAATCCGGGCTTTTTTCATGCCTGTTTTTACAGTACGAGGGGAGGTGGTTTCGTGGCCGCTAATAGAATTAAGGGCATTACAGTCGAGATCGGCGGCGATACCACCAAGCTGCAGACGGCCCTTAGGGGTGTCAATACAGAAATACGGACAACGCAGTCACAGCTTCGGGATGTCAACAATCTTTTGAAACTTGATCCCGGCAATACGGAGCTTTTGGCACAGAAGCACCGGCTCCTTTCACAGGCGGTGCAGGAAACGAAAGAAAAGCTGGAAACTTTGAAGGCTGCGGCAGAACAGGCAAATGAAGCCCTTGCAAAAGGGGAGATCACACAGGAGCAGTACGACGGCCTGCAGAGGGAGATCATAGAGACCGAGCAGAAATTAAAAAGCCTCGAAGAACAGGCCAGCCAGTCGGCGGTAGCAATCCAGAAGATTGCGGCCACCGGGGAGGACTTAAAGAACTTAGGAGATAAGATTTCCGGTGTGGGGACTACTCTTACCAAGAACATGACAACGCCTATCGTGGGGCTTGGGACGGTGGCGGTAAAGACAGCCGCAGACTTTGATTCCGCCATGAGTCAGGTGGCGGCGGTTTCTGGGGCCACCGGGAGCGATTTGGAGGCCCTGCGGGATAAAGCCCGTGAAATGGGAAGCAAGACCAAGTTTTCTGCATCCGAGGCGGCGGAAGCCATGAACTACATGGCGATGGCAGGCTGGAAAACTTCTGACATGCTGTCCGGTATTGAGGGCATTATGAACCTCGCCGCCGCATCCGGGGAGGACTTGGCAAGCACCTCGGATATCGTGACGGATGCCCTGACCGCCTTCGGGCTTACTGCCGCTGATTCCGGACATTTTGCGGATATACTGGCGGCAGCCAGCTCTAATGCAAACACCAATGTTTCCATGATGGGCGAGACCTTCAAATACTGTGCGCCCATTGCCGGGGCGCTGGGATTTTCCGCCGAGGATACTGCCGAGGCAATCGGCCTGATGGGCAATGCTGGCATTAAGTCCTCACAGGCCGGTACAGCGCTGCGCACGATCATGAGCAACCTTTCCGGGGAAGTGAAGATTTGCGGCTCTAATATCGGTGAAGTAACGATTGCCACCACCAATGCAGATGGCAGCATGAGGGATTTGAGCGCTATCCTCGCAGACTGCCGGACGGCCTTTGGCGGGCTGTCCGAATCGGAAAAGGCAGCGGCGGCAGAGGCCCTTGTTGGCAAAAATGCCATGTCCGGTTTTCTTGCCCTTATGAATGCGGCCCCTGCGGATATTGAAAAACTGAGCAGCGCCATAGAAAACTGTGACGGGAAATCCGCAGAGATGGCGGCCACTATGCAGGATAACCTTGCAGGGCAGTTCACAATCTTAAAAAGCCAGTTGGAGGAGCTGGCGATTTCTTTCGGTGAAATCCTGATGCCAGCCATCCGCCAGATCGTCACATGGGTACAGAATTTTGTTGACAAGCTGAACGGCATGGACGAGGGGACAAAGAATACCATTGTCACAATCGGCCTGCTTGCCGCCGCCATAGGCCCGGTGCTTATTTTTATCGGAAAGATCGTGTCGGCGGTGGGAAGCATTATGACCTTTATCCCTACGCTGGTGGGCGGCATTTCCAGTATCGGTGGAGGGCTTAGTGCCCTGTGGGGTATCATGGCCGCGAACCCGGTAACGCTGGTGATTGCCGCCATTGCTGCGCTGATCGCTATTTTTGTGGCCCTGTGGAATAACTGCGAGGGCTTCCGGGAATTTTGGATCAACCTGTGGAATGTCATAAAGGAAGCGGCTGTCGCGGTATGGAATGGCCTGAAAGATTTCTTTTCAAATATCTGGAATGCCATCACCGGGGCGGCGCAGTCCATCTGGAACGGCTTAAAAGATTTCTTTAGCGGCCTGTGGGAAGGAATAAAAAATATCTTCCAGACGGTACTGGATGTGATACAGGCGCTTATTGTGGCGCGGTTCGAGTTCTATAAGACCATTATCACAACAGTATTAAATGTGATACAGACGGTGGTCTCCACGGTATGGAATGCAATAAAAACTGTGATTGAGACTGTGACCAACGCTATAGGCTCCTTCCTTTCCGGCGCATGGGAAGCCATTAAAAATACTGTTACCACGGTAATGGAAGCGATCAGAAATGTCATTACCACGGTGTGGGAGGCGATCAAGTCCGCAGTAACGGCTGTGCTTTCTGCCATTAAGGACGTGGTGGTTTCTGCATGGGAGGCCATAAAGAACGCCATTTCCGCCGCCATGGAGGCAATCAGATCTGCGGTCACGGCGGCATGGGAAGCCATAAAGAGCGCGGTTTCCTCCGCGATAGAAGCAATCAAAAATGTGGCTGTTGCGGCTTGGGAGGCTATCAAATCGGCCATCATTTCCATTATGGAGGCAATCAAGGCTGCCATTACTGCCGCATGGGAAGCTGTAAAATCTGCAGTGACTTCCGTGGTAAATGCCATAAAAGAGGTCATTACTTCGGTCTGGAATGCTATCAAGTCTACAGTCACAGGTATCGTAAGCGGCCTCAAAGATGCGGTGGTGAATATCTTTGGCAGCCTGCTCTCCGGCATCAAAAATGCCATGAGCGGGATCACGAATGCGGTTAAGAGCGGCTTTGACGGGGCTATCAACTTTATAAAGGGCCTGCCCTCACAGGCATTGCAGTGGGGGAAGGATATCATAGGCGGCCTGATAGACGGCATCAAGTCGAAGATCAACGGCCTTGTAGACAGCGTGAAGGATGTGGCGGGGACAATCGCCTCCTTCCTGCATTTCTCCGAGCCGGACGAGGGGCCGCTTTCCAACTTCCACACCTTTATGCCGGATATGATAGACCTGCTTGGTAAAGGGATAAAAGACAATCTCGGAAAGCTGACCAGTCCCATGAAGGAGCTGGCAGGCACCCTTATCCCGGCGACAGGGGAAATGATGCAGACAGATGGCTCCGGCGGGGCAGCTTCACTGGCGGCAAAGCTGGACGCCATGTACGGGGTGCTGACAAAATATCTGCCGAGGCTTGCAAACAGTCAGGTAGTGCTGGATTCCGGCGCACTTGTGGGGGAATTATCTGACGGGCTGAACAGGCAGCTCGGAAAGGCGTATTTATGATAAGGAGATTCAGGCTTATAAACGGGGAGGGAGGCTCATGGGATTTGAACGCCAGAACCTCCTTCCTCCATTCCATAGGGGGATTTGGCTATAAGGACGGGACGCAGTATGAACAGATCGGCACAGACTTCATCCCTTTGGAGGAATTATTCTCTCAGGGTGTAATGACCGGGAAGATATTTTTCGGTGGCAAGGGCGCATATCAGAACTACCGGGCATTTTCAAGATTTGTCCGGGCGGTTCCTCTTACCCTTGTGTATGAAATGGACGAGGCTTACCGTGTGCCGGTTCGCCTTACGGAGCTTTCCAAAAGCGAGCTTTTAGAGGGCGGCACCGGCCTTGACTGTGACGTGGCCTTTACGGCTACGGGGCTGTTCTATAAGAATGTATCAAAATACAGTGACACCTATTCCATAGGCGGGAAAATCTACCCGTATGAGTACAGCTATTCTTATGCGGACGTATCGCAGAACACTATCCTGATCGAGAGCGACAGCTATGGGGACAGCCCGTGCAAGATAACGATCTGCGGCCCATGCACGAACCCGGTATGGAAGCATTATGTGGATAACGTGCTTTATGAGACGGGGCGGTATGACGGGACGATCCCGGCAGACCACAAGCTGGTGGTGGATACAACGCAGATGCCTTACAGCATTACGGAGCGGGGTGTCAGTGACGAGGTGGTGGCAGACCGCTACCAGATGTGCGATTTTACCACGGAGCGGTTCTTCCACCTGCAGCATGGGAGCAACCGCATTTCCGCTTCCCATGACGGGCTCAATATCTTAAATGTGATCGTGGAGGGAAAGATCAGCTATGAAACCGTATAACGTGGAAATCTTTACACAGGATTTTGAAATGGTCGGGAATACAAATGTGAATGAGATCACCTATAAAGAGGATTACCTTTCTTCCGACGATAATACCGTGACGGTGCTTGCCCTCTCCGGTGTGGAGAAACAGGACTATATCCGTATCAGCAGGGGGCAGGAGGAATATGCCGGTATCATTACAGAAATAGAATACGGCACAGACAAATCCAAAAAGTTACAGAGCATTTCCTATAAGCCACTCATGGAGCTACTGAACACAGATATCCTGTTTGATGTGGATAAGCAGGGGCAGGGGACTATGGAGGAATTTATCTGCGGGCATATCACGGAAATGTTTATAAACAATGCGGA
>CAMWMO010000189.1 GCA_947175305.1 uncultured Lachnospiraceae bacterium | reverse complement strand
TGTACAGCATCAGTTTTAAGATCCTTATGGCTATTATCTTGAGAACGGGGGAGAGATCGCTTTTCTGACAGACGGCTCTGTGGAGGATGACGGCTATAACGAGGCTGTCTATAACGGCGTACGGATGTATGCGTTGGGAGCAGGCGTTTCCTTTTCCTATTATCATGCGGATCCGAATGCCCCGGAGAGCTATCAGGAGGCAGCGGTAAAGGCGGTGACGGAAAATGCGAAGATCGTCATTTGTGCAGGAGACTTTTTCGGTGAGGCGGTAGGCGCTTTGCAGGAGATTTATCCCCAGACGTCCTTTTTGTTGGTAGACAGTGTGCCACGCGACGAGGAGGGAGAGGAGATCCCCATCGGAGAAAATGTGCACTGCATCCTGTTTCACGAAGAGGAGGCCGGCTATCTGGCGGGATATATGGCAGTCTGGGAGGGATACCGGAATCTGGGATTTGTGGGCGGCGGAGAGGAAACGGCAGTGCTCCGCTATGGCTACGGGTATCTGCAGGGGATCGATGCGGCGGCCAAGGATCTGTCTTTGGAGGATGTGACGGTCCGTTACTGGTATGCAGACACCTTTTCCCCGGATATCGCAGTTCGGGAGAGAGCGGGCGACTGGTATGAGAACGGCGTGCAGATCATCTTTGCCTGCGGCGGCGGACTTTACGAATCTGTGCTGGAGGCGGCCGAGAATCAGGACGGGCTTTTGATCGGTGTGGATGTGGATCAGAGCAGGATGTCGGACCGTTTTTTGACCAGCGCAGTCAAGAATATCGGCACGGCTGTAACGGACGCGCTGGACAGTTTCTATGCAAACGGTGGTTGGAATGAAGGGAGGGCCGGGCAGGTGAAACGCTATGGCGTAGAGGAAGGCTGCGCGGCGATTCCGGTGATGGATACAGAGTGGCGGTTTAAAGAGATTCCTACGACGCATTTTTTTGAGATATACAAACAGATGAAGAGGGGTGACAGGCATGTGTCGGACGAGACCGGTGAATTGCCAGAGATGACCCGTATTAGTGTGAATTTTGAATGAGCGCAGGAGGATTGGGCGTGTATAAAGAGAAGAATAATAAAATACGTTCCGGATATCTCCTGCTTTTGGGTATGTGGTTGATGGCGCTTTTGTTGGCCGGCTGCAGTGATGGGGCAGAACAGACGGGTGGCACGGTCGTCAGTCAGGAGGAAGGTGTACAGTCGGCGGAGCTTGCACAGCTTACTGCCGGGGAGACAAGCCTGTCGGATGAGGAGCTGGCAGAGTACGCCATGGATGTTTCCCTGATATATGATGTGGAGCAGAGGCAGCTGCAGTATACGATCCAAATGCCGTTGATACCGTCCAGCGATGATGCGTATCTGTATCTGTTTGCGGCAGACAGCTGGGAGGAGGATGCGGATGTTCTTTCCGGTGAACCTGTCACGAGAGGCCGTAAGGGGAGAACGTGGGAAACAAAGTTTCCTTATCGGGATGTGTATTTGTTTCAACGGTTTATCCCTGCTCTTCGGGTAGACGGAGACTATGTACAGGTGGGGAAAAGCGTGTATTTGTCTAATCCGGAGGCACTTGCCGTAAATCAGGATGGCTATCCGGAGACCGACTCCAAGAAGGGTATCCTGTTGGATCCCACCATGCTGGGGACGACGGAGTTGACGGATCTGGGCGCAAAGCACGGCATTTACAACATCCCTCTTTCCCATATTATGGGGGAGACGACGGATCAGACTTTTCCTACCATCACATATACCTATCGAGGCAGAAACTATGTCTTTAACGGGGCGGCAGTTAACGGTTATGACGGACTCTTTACCTATCTGACGGATATGGGAATGAGTGTTACGGCGGTGGTATTAAACGACTGGAATGAGACATATCCGGAGCTGATCCATCCGGAGGCAAAGAATGAGGAGAGCGACGCTTATTATTACATGTTCAATACGGCTGAGGAGGAGGGCGTAAAGACGCTGGAGGCCGTGGCAGAATTTTTGACGGAGCGGTATTCCGGCGGAGAACACGGGATGGTGCACAGTTGGGTGGTCGCCAATGAGATCAACCAGAATCGGGTCTGGAACTATATGGATACCCGGGATGTGACCCACTATGCGGACACTTTTGAAAAGTCTCTTCGTATTTTCTATCAGGCGGTGAAAAGCCATTATGCGGGAGGCAGGGTGTATTTTAGCATAGACCACGCATGGAACAGCAATGAAGATGACAATAGCAGCTTTTTTAACGGACGGGATGTGCTGGAGGCATTTAACGAGGCAGCCTTAAAACATGGGAACTATGACTGGGGCATCGCGATCCACCCTTATCCGGAACCTATGACCCGTGTGAATTTCTGGTCTCAGGAGTACGATAAGACCAGAGATGCGCCCCATTTATCCGTTATGAATCTGAATGTGCTGACAGATATGCTGTCCGAGGAGAACTATCTGGACAGAGAGGGGAAGGTGCGGAGCGTCACCATCACGGAGTTGGGTTTTTCCTCCGGTTCGGGAGAACGCCTTCAGGCAGCGGCTTTCGCCTATTGTTATTGTATCGTGGAGGCCAATCCCTACATAGACGCCTTTTTGATGAACCGGCAGACGGATGCGCCGGAAGAAGTGCTGGCGGGTCTGGCCTTTGGTGTTTACGAGTACGATCATACGGGAAAATATATCAAGGATGTTTTTCGCTATATCGATACCGATCAGGCCGGGGAGTACACGGATGTTATGCTGAGAATCTTAGGTGCTGACAGCATGGAGCAGGCTTTGTCCTGGGCCACGGCAGACGGCGGGCACGGAGAGGAATGAGCGACGGAGAATACTATGAAGGTTTCCTTACTGGTGACGGTCTATAATGTAAAGGAGCATCTTACCCTGACGCTTGCAAGCATTGAAGAGCAGGATTATCAGGATATCGAGGTGGTGGTCGTGGACGGGGGCTCCACTGACGGCACGGTGGAACTGATCGCGGCTTTTGCCAAGCGAATGGAAAAGCGGCAGGGCTTTTCGGTGAAGTGGGTCTCGGAGCCGGATAAAGGTCTCTATGACGCCATGAACAAGGCCTGCCGTATGAGCACAGGGGATGTGTTGGCGGTCTGCAATGACAGACTCTGTAAGCCCGATGCGGTGAGCAGACTGATGGCGGCGCTGGAGAATGGCGGGGATCACTGTGTGGGAGTTCATGCGGATCTGGTGTATGTGGAGGGCGAGCGGGTAATAAGACGCTGGCACATGGGGCAGGGAAAGCTCTCCCAGGGCTGGATGCCAGGGCACCCGACTCTTTTTCTGCGAAGAGAAATCTACGAGAAATATGGTCTTTATGACACTTCTTACCGCTGTGCGGCGGATTATGAATTTATGGTGCGGTTTTTAAAGGAGGAGGACAATCGGCTGGCATATGTGCCGGAGATCCTTGTGGCTATGTTTTACGGCGGCACCAGCAATGCGGGGATTAAAAATTATCTGGTGTCTTTTCAGGAGGGATACCGGGCGCTTCGAAAAAACGGTGTGGCACATCCCCTGTGGATCACCCTGCGCAGGAGTCTGCGGGTGATCGGGCAATTTGGAAAGTCCGGGCAGTAAGGAAGAGTGAGGGAGGAACTCCATATGGCGGTGATCGGATGTGCAGCGTTGGCGGTCGGCATCTTTTTACTCGACCTGCTGATCAAAAACTATATGGAAAGTCATCTGGAGGAAGGGGAGACAAGACTCTTCTGCAAGGGAAGACTTTTGCTCAGAAAATATCATAACAGAGGGGCATTTCTGGATCTGGGCGAAAAGAAACAGGGAGTTGTGGCATTAGTCTCGCTGCTTTTGACCCTTTTTATGACGGTGGTATTTCTTTCCACTTTCAGTTTTCGCGGGAACTCTACCCTAAAGGCAGGGTTGGCCCTGCTCTTGGGCGGTGCATACAGTAATACCTATGACCGCCTGACGCGCAGATATGTGGTGGATTATGTGAGTTTTCCGGTGAAAAATCAGAGATTTCGCCGGATCGTATTTAATATTTCAGACTTTTGCATTTTGATTGGCGCGCTGCTTATGACCCTTGCCGGAACATGGGACAAATAGAAAGCCGGTTTTTGGGCCGGCTTTTGTGTTTTATGAATTATGCTGTGATGATGGTGCCGCTCTTTCCCTTCAAGGCGTCCTTGACTTTCTCTAAGGAGGTGATCAGCACCTTTCCCTCCGGCTTTTCCTCCAGATAGGTGATGGCAGCCTCGATCTTTGGGAGCATAGTGCCTGCTTCAAACTGCCCCTCCGCGCACAGATCCTTTGCACGGGCCGTGGTGAGAGCAGGGAGCGCCTCCTGGGTGGGCTGCCCGAAATTCTGATAGACACAGGGTACACCGGTGAGAATGATCAGTTCATCCGCCTGCAGCTCCATGGCCAGTCTGGCGGCGATGGAATCTTTTTCGATCACGGCGGATGCTCCTTTCAGGACATGGTTTTGTTCGATCACGGGAATGCCGCCGCCGCCGCAGGCGATAACGATCTGGTCAGCCGCTGCCAGCGTGCGGATCGCTTCGATCTCCACGATATCGATGGGGCGGGGAGCCGCTACAATACGGCGGAAACC
>CAMWMO010000188.1 GCA_947175305.1 uncultured Lachnospiraceae bacterium | reverse complement strand
TCTTAGACTGGCAGAAGAATGAGAATCTTTTCGGAATGGGCGCACAGGGTGAGAGCGGTATCCAGCTGCGAGGTACTGCAAGATATATTTCCCATGGAAATCATGCGGACGAACTTCCCCTCCTTCTCTCAGATCATGGATACGGAATCCTGATTGCGGCAGATGGGCCGACAATGTGCTGTAATATTGCTGCCTATGGTTCCTACCTTTATACGGAAAATGAAGCGCAGATGGATTACTACTTTATCGCAGGAAAAAGTCAGAATACCATTATGAATGCTTATGCGTATCTATGTGGGAAATCGTGAACTTTCTAAATACATATATAGAATTATAATGTGGAGGATGAAACCTATGAAGAGAATTTTGGTTGTGATGGGCGGCGGCCGTCCAAAGGGGAATACGGCACAGCTTGTGGATGCGTTTGTAAGAGGGGCGGAGGAAGCAGGGCATTCTGTGGAAAAAGTGTCGTTGCTGAAAACAGAGGTAAAAGGATGTCTGGGGTGTAATGCCTGCCGATATGGAAAGCCATGTGTACAGAAGGACGGCTTTAACGAGCTGGCTCCGAAGATCAAGCAGGCTGATTTGATCGTGTTTGCGTCGCCTTTATATTTTTGGACGATATCTTCCAAGCTGAAGGCATTTATAGAACGTTTTTACTGTATTGCGGAGGAAGACCCGGAACCGCCGTATGGGCGTTATGAGAAATATCCGGTGAAGGACAGCGCGTTGCTCATGACATCTGCAGATGAATTTTTCTGGACGTTTGAGCAGGCTGTATCTTATTATCAGTTTGCCATTGTCAATTATATCGGCTTTCATGACAGAGGGATGGTGCTGGCAGGCGGCTGTGGAGATACGAACGGGCAGCCGCAGATTGATAAGACAGGGCACCTGCAGGAAGCCTATGAATTTGGGAAAAATATATACAGGAACTTATAATATCAGATACACTCCATATACTAAAGGGTAAAAACGATATGGAGGATCGCATGAGTAATCGCCTGATAAACGAGACAAGTCCCTATCTGCTGCAGCACGCGGAAAATCCCGTGGACTGGTATCCTTGGTGTGAGGAAGCCTTTGAAACGGCGAAGAGAGAGGATAAACCGATTTTTCTGAGTATCGGTTACAGCACGTGCCACTGGTGCCATGTCATGGCCCATGAGAGCTTTGAAGACAGGAAAACGGCTGCGATTCTCAACAGACATTTCATTTCTGTCAAGGTGGATCGGGAGGAGCGTCCTGACATTGACAGTGTGTACATGACGGTGTGCCAGGCCTTCACCGGCAACGGTGGCTGGCCTATGAGCATTTTCATGACATGGGATAAAAAACCTTTTTTTGCAGGTACTTATTTTCCCGTGCGTGCCAGGTTTGGCATGCCGGGTTTTTCTGATTTACTGCGTGCGGTGGCGGAGCAGTGTAACAGTGATCGTGAGACCCTTATGCATTCGGCGGATGAAGTGGTCGCACATCTGAAACGACCGGAATTCCATTACGGAAATGTAGACAGTGAGAATCTCTGTGCACAGGCGGTTCAGCTGTTTTCAGAAAGCTTCGACAACATATACGGCGGCTTCGGGGACGCTCCCAAATTTCCCATGCCACATAATTTATTGTTTTTACTGCTCTATGCAGCGCAAAATGAGGCTCCGAATGTTCTGGAAATGGTGGAAAAAACACTCACCCAGATGCGTAAGGGCGGCATTTTTGACCATGTCGGATACGGATTCTCCAGGTACTCCACGGACAAGTATTTTCTTGCGCCGCACTTTGAGAAAATGCTGTATGATAACGCTTTGCTGATCATTGTCTATGCATCAGCTTATGCGGTGACCCAAAATCAGCTCTATCTGGATACTGCGGAAAAGACTGCGCAGTATGTACTCCGGGAAATGACCGCTCCCGGCGGCGGGTTTTACAGTGCACAGGACGCGGACAGCGAGGGTGTGGAAGGAAAATACTATACCTATACCTTCGCTGAGATCATGGAAGTTCTGGGAAAAGAAAAGGGGGAGCAGTTTGCCGGCATTTTCGATATCACTATGGGCGGTAATTTTGAGGGTGTCAACATTCCCAATCTGTTAAAGAGCAATGATCTGCATGCGGATTTTGAGGAGGAGATACAGAAACTGTACGATTACCGCAAAAAACGCTCCAAACTGAATCTTGATGATAAAATCCTGACGTCCTGGAATGCTTTGATGATCGCTGCGTTATGCGTACTCTACAGAGTGGCGCGGAAGGAAGAATATCTTGGGGCGGCGGTCAATGCACAGGTTTTTCTGGAAAATAATGTAAGTATGGGTCCATGTCTTTTCGCAAGCTGGCGAGAGGGAAAGAGATCGGAAAAAGGTTTTTTGGATGACTATGCCTTTTATATTGCTGCATTGACGGAGTTATATCATGCCACCCTGAACAAAGAATATCTGGAAAAGGCGGAACGGTTCTGTCAGGAAGCGGCAGGGCGGTTTGCTGATGATATAAATGGCGGTTTTTATCTCACGGATGGGAAGAGCGCGGAACTTTTCATGAACCCTAAGGAAATTTATGATGGGGCCGTCCCCAGCGGCAACGGGGTCATGACCTACAATTTTGTAAGGCTGTATCAGCTGACTGAAAAGGAAGAGTACAGAGAGCTTGCCCAAAAGCAGATTCATTATATGGCAGGCCGTGCGCAGGAATATCTGACCGGGCAAAGCATGTTTCTGTTTGCCAAGCTGCTTTATGATGAGCCGCCGGTGCATATTGTTGTTGTTTTAAAGGACCGTCTGGAACTGGAAAATATCAGGGCGCAGCTTCCGTTTCTGGCAAATGTGATCGTGGTTTCTGAGAGCGGAGAGTATCCGCTGGTCAATGACAGGACTACCTTTTATGTCTGTAAGGGGCATGTCTGTTTGGAGCCTGTCAATACACTTCCCTCATAAAAATTTCCCAAAAGTGCTTTGATATGCAACAGAAAGTAGCATGAAAAGAATCTAATGTATACAACTGTTGGTAGCGCAACGTAAGTCTTTTCATTATGATTGTCACATTATAAAGGAAAGGCGGTTGTATCATGAACAAACAAACAGTCATATCGGCCAGGCATTTGAAAAAAGCTTTTGGCAAGGGTGAAAATATTCAGGTTATTTATTCTGACCTGAATATTGATATTTATAAGGGGGATTTTACTGTCATCATGGGTTCATCGGGGGCAGGAAAGTCTACCCTGATGTATTCCCTTTCCGGGATGGATAAGCCGGACGGCGGGGAGATCCTCTTTGACGGGACGGATATCACGAAGTTGAACAATGACAAATTAGCTGTATTTCGGCGGAAGCAGTGTGGATTCGTATTTCAACAGATTTATCTGATCGATAGGATGAACCTTATGGATAATGTCATTACGGCAGGGGTTCTGACGAGCAAAGACAGGGAAGACATCAAAAATCGAGCAAAGGAGCTGTTTTCTTTGGTGAATATTCCGGAAAACACGTGGAGAAAAACATCTTCTCAGATTTCAGGAGGCGAAGCACAAAGGGCAGGTATTGTCAGGGCAGTGATCAACAGTCCCAACGTACTTTTTGCGGATGAGCCGACGGGCGCGTTAAATTCTGCAAATTCGGGTGCAGTCCTTGATGTGTTTACATCACTTCACCAGAAAGGGCAGAGTATCGTTATGGTTACGCACGATAAAAAAACAGCCCTGCGGGGGAATCGCATTATTTATATTAAAGACGGAAAAATTTTCGGCGAATGTGATTTGGGGAAATTTGAGCAGGACAATAGCGAAAGAACTGAGAAACTTGATAAGTTTATTAAAGAAATGGGGTGGTAATATTGAAGAAAGTATCCACGCTTATTCTGCATAATTTAAATAAAGCAAAGGGACAATATATCTCCTTCGGGGTGTTTATCTGCCTGACTGCATTTATTATCAATATTGCACTTGTGCTTGCATTTCAAACATTTCACGCTTATGACAGTCTGTTCGATAAGCTTGATACGGCGGACATCAATTTTATCATTCCACAGATTCAGGATCATAAAGATCTGCTCACAAAAGTGGAAGAAATTGACGGAGTATCTTTTGTTGAAAAGCATGGCGGGGTATTTACGCCGGTAACAGTCCGTGAATTTGCAGGTTCTGATTTTGATATGAATACTGTTTTTTATGATCTGGAAGAGGAAAGAACACTGAATCTGCTTGAGGTCACGGCAGCTCCCGAAAAGAAGGATAATTCTGTCTATATCCCCATGTATATGAAGGAATTAGGCGGTTTTGCAGAAGGCGGCAGTATTGTCTATTCCATAGATGGCAAGGAGCATTGTTATGATATTGGCGGAACCGTATTGGAAATGCAGTATGGAAATTACGGGACCGGGATGATCGGCGCATATTTTCCGGGGGCTGTCTATGAGGATTTCGCGGATCAATACAGCGATCATGTCATAACGGAATACTCCATAAAAATTAACGGCACCGCTGACTTGAGCGAAATGAAAAATACAATTTCTGAAATGTTAAGAGAGAAGGGGATTGCATTATTAAATATCAATGACAGGGATACCGCAAAGCAGACCAGA
>CAMWMO010000187.1 GCA_947175305.1 uncultured Lachnospiraceae bacterium | reverse complement strand
TCTTTTTCCTTTTTTCAGTATATCCGTCTTCAAGCCAAACCCTCTATCATACTCTCAAATGTCTTCTCACCGTAACGATACTGCCCAGAAAACCGATGCCCACGCCGAGTCCCAGAGAAACGGGCACGAGCACGTTAAACACTTCCTCCACCGCCACAAAGCTCAGGAGGGAGGAAAGCTGAGGAAACCGATCCATCACGTAATTCAGGACAACGTTATAGATCGTGTAAATAAAGCCCAGCGGCAGAGCCGCACCGATCAGGCCGATCAAAATACCCTCCACGATGAAGGGAGACCGGACGAAAAAGTCGGTGGCGCCGATATATTTCATAATGTTGATCTCCTCCTTGCGGACGGAGATACCGATCGCTACAGTATTACTGATCAGGAAGATAGATACCGCCAGCAGGATCGCGATGATGCCCACAGACACATAAGCGATCAGGGCGTTCACACCCGTCAGAGTAGTCGCCACCAGCTCCGAACGATTGACCATACGCACGCCGTCTATGGATTCCAGATAGGTCACCAGAGCTGACTGCATGGACACATCATTCAGATAAACCTGATAGTTCGCGGAATTTTCCAAGGGATTCTCCGTAAAGCCGTCGCCGTACTCTCCCAGGTATTCGTCGCGGAAGCTCTCCCACGCCTCCTCCGCGGAGATAAAATCTATGTCCGCCACCTCAGTCCGTTTCGCGATCATATCGCCGATCTGCTGGATCCTGATATCCTCGATGCCCTCATCAAAGAACACCCAGACAGAGACGCCCTCCTCTGCACTTCTCACGATGTGCTGAAAATTGGTCACGATCGCATAAAAGATACCGAAGAGAAAGAGGCAGGCCGCAATGGTGGCGATGGACGCCAGCGAAAACAGCTTATTGCGGAATATATTGCGGAAACCCTGCTTGAGTGTATAGAAAAGTGTACTAATCCTCATCAATATACCCTCCCTTTTCCTCGTCGCTGATGATGACGCCGCGACGCAAGGTAACCACACGCTTCTGCATGGCATTCACGATCTCACGGTTATGTGTCACAACAATAACAGTCGTTCCGTTTTCATTGATCTGCTCCAAAAGTTTCATGATCTCCCAGGAATTCTTCGGATCCAGGTTACCGGTAGGCTCGTCTGCCAGAAGGATCGTAGGCTGGTTCACCAGTGCACGCGCCAGCGCCACTCTCTGCTGCTCACCGCCGGAGAGCTGCCTCGGCTTCGCCTTATACTTACCCGCAAGGCCCACGATTGCCAGAATACTGGGCACGTTCTTCTTGATCTCCTTATTGGACTTCTGGATGATGCGCTGTGCAAACGCCACATTTTCATAGACATTCCTGTCCTTTAAGAGGCGGAAGTCCTGAAAGACGATCCCCAGATTTCTTCTGAATTTCGGAATTTTTCTATGTTTGATCTTAGACAGATCATAGCCCATCACATTGATATAGCCGCTGCTGATCGTAAGCTCCCGTAAAAGAAGCTTGATCAGGGTAGATTTCCCTGAACCGCTGTCTCCCACGATAAAGACAAACTCACCCCTGCTGATGTGAAGATTCACATCCTTCAGGGCGGGCGCGCCGGTAGAGTACGCCTTGCTGACATTCGTCAGATTGATGATCTCATTCTCCACCACAGGATTTTTTCTTCTTCTCTTAACTGCCACGCTTCATCTCTCCTATATATTAAAATTCAAATGATTCCATGTACTTCATGTATTTTACGACCATGAGCGCGATCTTAAAGGTGATCGCGTCCTCGAACACGCGCAGATCAAGCCCTGTGCTCTTCTGCAGCTTGTCCAGACGGTAGACCAGCGTATTTCTGTGAATGAAAAGCTGTCTGGAGGTCTCCGACACATTCAGAGAGTTCTCAAAAAACTTATTGATGGTGACAAGGGTCTCCTCATCGAACTCGTCAGGGCTCTTGCCGTCAAAGATCTCCTTGATGAACATCTTGCACAGCGGAATCGGAAGCTGATAGATCAGGCGGCCGATGCCTAGCTCACTGTAAGCGATAACATCCCGCTCGCCAAAAAAGATCTTACCCACGTCAAGCGCCATCTTCGCCTCCTTATAGGAGCTGCTCACACCCTTGATCTCGTTCACAACGGTGCCGTAAGCGATACGCACATTTTTAAAGTTTTCCTTGCGCAGATAGGCGACCACCGCCGCTGCGGTTCTCTCAATCTCCCGAGGGCTGTCATCCTCGGACAGATCCTTGACCACGATAACGTTATTTTCATCCACAGCCGTGATGAAATCCTTGTTGTTCACTCCAAAGTAGGCGCGCACGCTCTCAAGGGCATTGTAGTCTTTGACGTTATCCGTCTCTACGATAAGCACCACGCGCCTGACATCCGACTGGATGTGCAGCTTCTTCGCACGGCTGTATATATCCACCAGAAGCAGATTATCCAAGAGCAGGTTTTTAATGAAGTTATCCTTGTCGAACCGCTCCTTGTAGGCAACGAGGAGGTTCTGGATCTGAAATGCCACCATCTTGCCTACCATGTAGACGTCCTCGCCTACGCCGCCTGCCACCAATATGTACTCCAGCTGCTGCTCGTCAAAGATCTTAAAGTACTGATACCCCTGGATCTCCTGAGAATCCGCCGGGGATTCGGCAAATTCCGCTGCAGCCCTGCTGCACCGCTCCATCTCCTCAGAGGTCATGGCCGCCGCTTTCCCGTCCACATCCATCACGCAAAGGTCTACTCTCGCGATCGCCTTCAAGCCCTCTATCGTATTCTGCAAAATCTGATTAGAAATCATTCCGCCACCCCTCTTATGTTTCGTAACAATGCACTATGCCCCAAAGCTTTGTTTTTGTAAAAAAACAAAGTACATTTCTTATTTTAATCTATATCCACAAAAAAATCTACCTATAATCTTGATTTTTTTGTGGAATTTATTAGATTTTTGACGTTTTTGAGGTTTTTGAAGTTTTAGACATTTTGCACAGACGCAAACTCGGCAGTCTGCGTCCAAAGAATTACTGCGTAATTCTTTCTTAAATATTTTAGTGTATTGGCATCTGAGATCATAATTATAGACGCAGACCAGCATTTACGTGGTATAATGAGAACAGCGGTAAAATACACGCAGAAAGGTCAGGTGATCGTATGGATATCGCTGGATTGTCCATGGCTATGTCCACTGCGAAGACCAATGACGCCTATAGCGTAGCAATGCTTTCCAAAACTTTGGATCAGGCAGAAACTACAGGCAGTCAGGTTGTAAGCATGATGGATGCTGCCGCTATGGAACTGTCAGTCAATCCGCACATCGGAGCAAACTTCGACATGTCCGTGTAATCGGCACATAGGATTGATCTGACGAAAAGCAGGCGTCCCACGGGCGCCTGCTTTTTTTACATTTATTGCATCAAAAACCATTCTAAACTCATATAGGCCAGGCTCAGCACCACAGCAACGATCAAGGGTATGCTCAGCACATGCTCCGGCTCAGAATTCCGTTGTGGTGTTCCTCGAAACAGGATTCGCACAGCCTCCTCCCGTTCCTCGTTTTTCATGATCCAGACGAGGATACAGACTGCGATCGGGGTGGTGACCGCCGCAATAACGAGATATACGGAGAGCGCCGCCACAAGCTCCTGCGTCGTTACCGTCTGCATCGTGTCGCTCAGCGCCTGTTCGTAATCACTTCCCAGAATACTGTCCGACAGATACATTAATACCACCTCAAAAGAATTGAAAAACATATGGCAGGCCACAGAGGCCCAGAGACTCCCCGCCACTTCCACCAGAAGCGCCAGAAAGATACCCAGGACAAAGGCATAGAGCGCCTGGTTAAAGTTCATGTGCATCAGGCCAAAGGTAAGCGCCGACAAAGCCACCGCAGGTATTCCGCTTCCCACACCGCCATTGCATCTGCAATAATTTTTATACATCACGCCCCGAAAGACAAACTCCTCACAAAAAGGACCAAATATCCCGATCATAAACAGCATCACCGGAAAGGGCACGTTCAGGATATCTCCCTGCAGAGACGCCACCGCATTATCCGTAAAAAACATCGTCAACGCATTGAGCACCGTCACCAGCGGCATGAGCAGCAGCGTGCACAGAAAGATCATCAACACCGTGGATATTTTGATCCGGCGAAAGCCTGCCGCCTCTCTCCGCACAGGGCGCTTCAGCTCCCCTGAAAAGAGCAGAAACAAAAGCGCCGGCACCATCAGGATCCCCTCGCTCACCAGAAAATTCGTGACAATACCAAAGGGAATAAGGTCTCCCGCAAAAAGCAGAAACAATACTGTCCCGAAGTGCACCAATATCACTGTAAAAAACAACCAATTTGCATCCTTACTTGTCATTCCCGTATCTCCAGTCTATCCGTTCCCGCATTCAAATACGCCGGATCGCCTTTTCCGTTATCGTGATCCTGCCGGCCTTTAACAGGTTTCCCACCGCACGCTTAAATTCATTCTTGCTCATCTGCATCTCCCTGCGAATCACCTCAGGAGACGCCTTATCATTGAAAGGCAGTACGCCATCGAAGCTGTCTATGACCTGCATCACCCGCTCCGCGTCCTCCGCGATCTGCAGATATGCCTTCTCCCGGATGCTCAGATTCAGCTTACCGTCCTCCTTCACCGCCGTGACGCGGGCATTGAC
>CAMWMO010000186.1 GCA_947175305.1 uncultured Lachnospiraceae bacterium | reverse complement strand
TCAGGGAATACAGCGCGCCCGGTTCAAATCCCGCGCCAGACGCTTGTATAAAATTTCATTGACCAGAGAACTCTTTCCCGACCCCGAAACACCTGTAACGCAGGTCATAATGCCTGTAGGAAATTTCACGTTGATCTTTTTTAAATTATTCTCTTCCGCCCCCTTGACCGTGAGCCAGCCCGTGGGCTTTCTGCGGGTTTTCGGCACAGGGATCTGCAGTTTCCCGCTCAGGTACTGTCCCGTAACGGAAGCCTCCACCTGCATGATCTCCTCCGCTGTTCCCTGCGCTACCACCTCACCACCGGTGCTGCCCGCGCCCGGCCCGATATCCACAATATGATCCGCCGCCAGCATGGTGTCCTCATCGTGCTCCACCACGATCAGCGTATTTCCCATGTCTTTCAGATTCTTCAACGCTCCGATCAGCTTATCATTATCCCGCTGGTGCAGACCGATGCTGGGCTCATCCAGAATATAACAGACGCCCACCAGCCCCGAACCAATCTGGGTAGCCAGACGGATTCGCTGCGCCTCGCCGCCGGAAAGAGATCCCGTCGCTCTGGACAGGGACAGATAGTCCAGTCCAACTTCCATCAAAAATCCCACTCTCGCACGAATCTCCTTTAAGACTCGCCTGCCGATCAACTCCTGCTGAGGTGTCAGCTGCATATCACCAATAAAATCATGTAATCTGTTGATGGACATGGAAGTGATCTCATAAATGTTTTTATCGCACACCGTCACTGCCAGAGACTCACGTTTCAGACGCATCCCTTTACACTCTTTACAGGGTGTGATGCGCATGAAAGACTCATACTCCTGCTTGCTCCACTCGGAGCCCGTCTCCCGGTAACGACGTTCCACATTCTTGATCAGTCCCTCAAAAGCGATCGGATATACCCCGCTCCCGCGCTGTCCTTCATAGTGTACGTTCACCTTTTTATCCGTACCGTAGAGAATGATATCCTGCACCTTCTCGGGAAGCTCCCCGAAGGGCGTCTTGAGGCTGAACTTAAATTCCTTCGCCAGCGCCTGCAGGATCGCGTTGGTAAAGCTACCCTTATCACCGCTGGACTGCCATCCCAAAACCGTGATCGCACCGTCCTCTAAACTGACACTTCTGTCAGGTATCATCAGGTCAACATCAAACTCCATCTTGTATCCCAGACCGAAGCAAACCGGACATGCGCCGAAGGGATTATTAAAGGAAAAGCTTCTGGGCTCGATCTCGCTGATGCTGATGCCGCAGTCCGGGCAGGCAAAGCTCTGACTGAACTGAATCGGCTCCCCGTCGATCACATCCAGCGTCATCAAGCCCTCCGCCAGCGCAAAGACATTCTCCACGGAATCTGTCAGGCGGCGCTCGATCCCCGCTTTTACGACAAGGCGGTCCACTACGATCTCTATATTGTGCTTGATGTTCTTGTCCAGCTTAAGCTCCTCCGCCTCCGCAGTCAGGTCATAGAGACTGCCGTCCACACGCACTCTGACATAACCGCTTTTGCGCGCCCGGTCAAAGATCTTCTCGTGCTGCCCCTTCCTGCCCCGCACCACCGGCGCAAGCAGCTGGATCTTCGTACCCTCCGGCAGGGCCATCACCTGATCCACGATCTGATCCACCGTCTGCTTTTTGATCTCCTTGCCGCAGTTCGGGCAATGGGGAATACCGATGCGGGCATAGAGCAGACGGAAATAATCGTAAATCTCCGTCACCGTACCCACCGTAGAGCGGGGGTTCCTGTTCGTGGATTTCTGGTCAATGGAAATAGCCGGGGAAAGCCCCTCGATTCGTTCCACATCGGGCTTCTCCATCTGGCCCAAGAACTGTCTGGCATAGGAGGAGAGAGATTCCATGTAGCGCCTCTGTCCTTCCGCATAAATCGTGTCAAAGGCAAGGGATGACTTCCCCGAACCGGACAATCCCGTGAGCACTACAAATTCATTGCGCGGGATATCCAGATCGATCCCTTTCAGATTATGTTCGCTCGCCCCGCGGATCTTGATGTACTCCCGCGGGCGCATCTTTATGGTGTCTGACATTATGCTTCTCCTTTATCCTGTTCTCATATTTAGACTCGCAAACACGCATTCGCGCTCTTTTTGTTCTATCACTTGTCAAAATCTCGCAGCTTCACCTTAAGCTCTACCATCCGGTCACGCAGCTCTGCTGCCGCCTCGAAATTGAGGTCCGCCGCGGCTTTCTTCATCTGCTTCTCCACTTCCTTGATCAGCTTCTCCAGTTCCTCCCGGCTCATAGATTCGGGGTCCTTCTCAAACCGCTGTTCTTCTTTCGCAACGGTCTTGGAAATGCTGATCAGATCCCGCACCGCTTTCTGGATCGTCTGCGGCGTAATCCCATGCTCTTTATTGTAAGCCTGCTGAATCTCCCGGCGGCGGTTCGTCTCCGTGATCGCCGTATTCATGGAATCCGTCATGTCATCTGCATACATGATGACCCGTCCTTTGGCGTTTCTGGCCGCACGCCCGATGGTCTGAATCAACGAGGTGGCAGACCTCAGAAATCCTTCCTTGTCGGCGTCTAGGATCGCCACCAGCGCGATCTCAGGAATATCCAACCCCTCCCTGAGAAGGTTGATTCCCACCAACACATCAAAAACGTCAAGCCGCATATCCCGGATGATCTCCGCCCGTTCCAGCGTGTCGATGTCGGAGTGCAGATATTTGACCCGGATCCCCACGTCGTTCATATAAGCTGTCAGATCCTCCGCCATCCGCTTCGTGAGCGTGGTCACAAGCACCTTGCCCTGCTCCGCCACCACCCGGTTGATCTCCGAGATCAGATCGTCGATCTGCCCCTCCACCGGACGCACATCCACTTCCGGATCGAGCAGTCCAGTGGGTCTTATGATCTGTTCCGTGCGGAACAGTTCGTGGGCCGCTTCATAGTCCGAGGGCGTCGCCGATACAAAGAGCATCTGATCGATGTGGCTCTCAAACTCCTCAAAGCAAAGGGGTCTGTTATCCAGAGCCGACGGCAGGCGGAATCCATAATCCACCAGCGTGTTCTTGCGGGATCGGTCCCCCGCGAACATCCCTCGTATCTGAGGGATCGTCATGTGTGACTCGTCTATGATGATCAAAAAATCATCTTTAAAATAATCCAGAAGCGTGAAGGGCGGCTCTCCCTCCGCCATTCCGTTCAAATGTCTTGAATAGTTTTCTATGCCGGTGCAAAACCCTGTCTCCCGAAGCATTTCGATGTCAAAGTTGGTTCTCTCTGAGATCCTCTGCGCCTCCAGAAGCCTGTCCTCACTCTTAAAAAACTTAACCCGTTCTTCCAGTTCCTGCTCGATCACCTTACAGGCAGTATGGATCTTCTCCTGCGGCACAACATAGTGGGAAGCCGGGAAAATCATCACATGCTCCAAAACCGCATGCACCTGTCCTGTCAACGGATCCGCCTCCGTGATCCGATCAATCTCATCCCCGAAAAACTCTATACGGATCAGATAATCGCCGCCCTGCGCCGGACAAATCTCCAGAACATCCCCGCGCACCCGGAAACAGCACCGGTCCAGATCCATGTCGTTTCTGTCGTACTGCATCTCGATAAGTCCCCGAATCACCTCATCCCGATCCTTCGACATGCCAGGCCGGAGAGACATACTCATGCCCGCATACTCCTCCGGGCTGCCCAGCCCGTAAATGCACGATACACTGGCGATCACCACCACATCGCGCCGCTCTGTCAGAGACGCCGTGGCGGAGAGACGCAGCTTATCGATCTCATCATTGATGGAGGAATCCTTCGCTATATATGTGTCCGTAGAAGGCACATAGGCCTCCGGCTGATAATAATCGTAGTAGGACACAAAATACTCCACCGCATTCTCTGGAAAAAACTCCTTGAATTCGCCGTAGAGCTGTCCTGCCAGCGTCTTATTGTGAGCGATCACAAGAGTCGGTTTATTCAGCGCCTGTATGATGTTCGCCATAGTGAACGTCTTGCCGGAGCCGGTAACGCCGAGGAGCGTCTGAAACTGATTTCCCTTTTGAAATCCCTCCACCAGAGCCTCGATTGCCCGCGGCTGATCGCCTGTTGGCTGGTATTCACTGTGCAATTTAAAGATGCTACCGTTCTTCGCAGCATCTTTATGAGCAAGCACCGAAGCGGATTGCGAATGTCCTTGTTTTTCCATGGGAGCGAAATCACCTCCGAAATTCATTTTATAAAAATGTATAAACGTAATAAAGCTAACGTGGACACAATAAACCTAAAATATCAATCAAATACTTAATTTGTGTTTTTTTCGATTAATGTAAAATCAGCCTTGATTATATCATACTGGGTTGGATTTGTACAGCGCTTTCAGAACGTTTGTTCTATTTCCAAGAATTTTTACATAATGGTTGGAATCATTGTTTGTTGCCATCGAAGAGAAAATAGAAAAGAACAAGACAATGCCCTATACGGTTAAGATCGGCAGGAATGTACTGCTGGGTACAGATTATAAGATAATTTGCTATAAAGGATAGGGGAAAAAGAGAAACATCTCTCCGCTGAAGACAGCTTCGACTGCCCAAGGTACATTTACGGCGTTCAAAACGGAAATCAGGCTGTATCAAAGCCGTTGTTAGGGTCGGGCGGAATCGGCCACGTAGAGTCGCTTAGAATCGGCCATTTTT
>CAMWMO010000185.1 GCA_947175305.1 uncultured Lachnospiraceae bacterium | reverse complement strand
CTGACCTCCTTCATGGCATTCCCGGAACGCGGAAGCGGCGGGAACAGCCAGTGGCGGGGCAACTGCTCCCCGGAGGTGGTATCCTCCATCCTGCGCTATATCCTTGACACCAAACGTTATTATGGGAAAGACACATCGCAGTTTACTTTGCTCGATCCCATGTCCGGCTCCGGCACCAGCAAGGCTGCCGCAGACAGAAACGGCGTAAGATCCATCCTCTATGACTTAAACCCCGCACCGGCTGAAGGTATGGGCGGATGGAACGCACTGAAGAATGACGTGGAGGATTCAGCGGACCTGGTATTCTTCCACCCGCCCTACCACAACATCATCCAGTATTCCGGGAACATGTGGGGTAAGCCCCACCCGGATGACCTGTCACGATGCGAGAATTACAATGACTTCCTGGAAAAGCTGAACCTCTGCATCCGGAAGTTCTACATGGCGCTCAGGAAGGACGGCCGCCTGGCTGTGCTTGTGGGCGACATCAGGATGCAGGGCAAATTCTATTCCATACAGAATGACATGATGCGGATGGGGGATTTTGAATCCTTCCTGGTCAAGGGGCAGTTCAACTGTGTCTCCGACAGCCGCAGATACCAGAAGCCTTTCATCCCCATCGTGACGGAATACCTGCTCCTGCTGCACAAGAAGGATGCCCTCCTGGTGCCCTTCCATTTTGCAAAGGACAGCACTTTTTCCGTGGCAGACACTGACCTGACAGCCCTTACATGGCACCACCTGATCCGCATGACGCTTGAGAGCGTAGGCGGCAGGATGGCGCTGACGGAGCTGTACGATAAGCTGCAGGGGCATCCGAAGGCAAAAAAGAATGAACATTTCCGGGAGCGCATCCGGGCAACCATCTATGAACACAAAGACCAGTACACAGCCTGCGGGAACGGCGTATACCGCCTGAACTACCAGGTAGCATAAAGGAGGATAACACTATGCTCACATTATTTCAGAATAAAAATAACAACCAGTACCAGGAGCCTGCACCCAAGCGTGAGGTTTCCGTAACCGGCGCCCTGACGGATGTGCTGAGGCTGGGACTCCCCGCCCTGTACCTTTACCAGGGGAGCCTGATCCGCACTTCCACCGTGCAGGCCATCCTGGAGGCTTCAACAAGCCATGTGCGGTTTGAAACTTTAAACAGCATCTACACCATCTGCTACAATAACCAGCCAGGGGAGAGCTTCCGTGTGACAGCCTGACCCCTGCACAGACTATACTAAATGATTCGGGGCTGCCTGCAATATGCGGCGGCCCCTTTTGGAAGGAGGACACACCATGAATGGAACACAGGACAAGGAAGCCGCCCTGCTCAGGGAGGAACTGGCAAAGCTCCTTTCCACCCTGAAGCACAACCGGGAGAAGGTTCCCCTTGACGTGCTAAAGACTAAGTACAAAAAAGGCTATGCATCCCTCTGTGCGGACATAAAGCGCAAGGCATCGGATTATGCTGCAAAAGTTGCCCTTAACGGCATCCGAATCCACAAGGATTACCTTGAAGAGGCTGTACCCATAATCAATGGGACGATTGAAAGCTCAGGCATCTTAAAGCAGCTCTCAGGGGCAGCTTTCAGCCGCCAGGACATTGCGGAATTCGATTCCCTTGCAGGGACGCTCCGGGAGAAGATCCTTGCCGGTCTGGAGCCTTTCTATGAAAAGCACCTGGCGCTGTATATCACACCGGAATGTCTGGAAAATCCGGATGAAATGCCGCTCATCTACTGCGTGGCCAGCCACTGCTTCTGGCAGGACGGGAAATGGATTCCGCTGGAACTATACAAAACCGTCGCTGCGTGCCCACAGGAAAAAAGCGCATAACTACCAAAACACAGTATAAGAAAAGGAGAATGAGATGAACGAACTTCAGATTGAAAGAACCATAGACAACAGAAAAATCACAGTCACGCTCACAGATGACGAACTGGAAAAAGCATACCGCATCATGGAGCGGCGTTACCTGGATGAGGATTTCGCCAATACCCTCGCGGATGCCGCACAGGACCCGGACACCCGGTTCCATTCGGGACACCTTGAGGAATTCCCGGAACTGTCAGACTGGCTCTGCGTGTACTTCGATGCCATCTATGACGCCAACATGGGGCACAATGACCTGCTGGAACTTGCGCTGAACCA
Source organism: uncultured Lachnospiraceae bacterium (assembly GCA_947175305.1). GTDB lineage: Bacteria > Bacillota > Clostridia > Lachnospirales > Lachnospiraceae > UBA3282. The sequence continues at coordinate 2,501 of CAMWMO010000185.1, read as the reverse complement.
TCTGCACAACGAATCTCTTAAACCGGAGTTTTTCCTCTCCCTGTCACGGACTGCACCTGCAGTCTGCATGGGGATTGAAAAGGATATGGCAGACTGCGAGCAGAACTGCGGCAGATATTACCACTGCAGCAACATCGCGGAAGCAAATGACAGAAGCAGGCAGTGGGAAACACTGGCTTCCCTGATCACCATGCACAAGGACGGAAGCTGCACCTGCAGTAAGGATGACGGAGATGAGGAATGCCCGGCGGCAAAGTACCTGAAAGGCATCTGGGACATCAGCGAATTCTTCCATCTGGAAGACAGGAAGGAGGCGGCGTAAGATGGCAAATATCTGTATGGATACCGTGGTTTTTTATGCCGCATCTGATGGGCAGGAAAAAGGGCTTGCCGCATTGAGGCAGGCTGTCAATGACTGCTACCCCACCAGGACTTCCGTGGATGACTCCAGGCTCCGCCGGATATTCGAGCAGAATAACATCCCAACGGACGGCTTAAATCTCCGCAGCGATGTAGTGGATACTTCCCTTGTTGAAGACGGCCGCATCACCCTGTACTGCGACTCTGCATGGAACCCCATGTATGAGGCATACTTATGCCTTGCAAACCACTTTGATGTGAGTTTTGAACTGCAGGCGGAAGAATCCGGATGCGGCGTATATATCAACACTGATATAAACGGGGCATACTTGGCCACCCACTATAAAGCATATCTTTCAGAAAGGCCGGAGGACGGCTCCTTGGATGCACTCTTTGATGACGCGGACGGGGATACAGACTTCTATTTTGATTCGGAAGCTGACATGCTCCAGTGGTTTGCGGAACACGGCGGCATTGCTGCGGACTCCGCCCAGGCATTGCAGGACATTCTGGATGACGGCTATGTTTCCATCCATGAATTTGTAAACCCATATTAGAAGGAGGGACGGGAAATGGCACTTTATAAAAAGCTGGATCTGTGGTCCATATCTGACGGGCTGGACAAAATGATGGACTACTGCTACAACGGGAATGTAAAGGACAGCCCTTACTGGGACTACTACTGTGACCAAATCAATGAATTATGCAATATGGCATCTGACCTGTATGTGGAGCTACAGGATGTAAAGAGCAGGCTCTGGTATCAAATGCCCGCCAAAAAGATTGCTTTCTGTGACGAAGATGACTGCAGCCAGACGGCGACCGCATGGTTCAACACTGCGGCCGCAATGCTGTCCGACACCGACATATCGGAGCTTCTGGAACATGAGAACATCTACTGTGCAGATGAATGGGCGGAAAAACAGAAACGGATCTCTGCCCTGAACAGGCTGACCAAACAGCAGCAGATGCTCCTCTATACGGAAGTCACCGGCTTCATTACCAGGTATCTGGAGCTGTCCGCAGCATTTGACACCATCGAAGCTGTGATCAACGAGCTGGATTACCACCAGTCCGCCATGCAGGGAAAAGATGGCGTCACTCTCCCGCAATCGGCATACGTTTAGGACAATTTAGAAAGATAAGATTATAAATAAACAAGAAGGAGGCTCTTATGTATATCACCACATCAACTTACGGGGGCATAGACTGGCATGACTCCCGCACCATATACGAACAGTTAAAAATTAACGGCTCTTACAATATCGAGGAGGAAATGGTTCCGGGAGCCATCGCAGATGACATTGCCAAAGACTTCCCTTATGTGGAAAACATCCGGGAAAAGATACTGCAGGCGCTTTCCGAAAAATCCTGCTTCCAGTTTGCGATCAAGGAGGAGGAAACGGACAGTGAAGGGAATGTAACCTATAAGGACTGCGAAACCAGTGAATTTGACGGGCAGACCTATCTGGAGAGCGAAGCTGTCTTTGATGGCAGCAAACGGACATTCAGGCGGGATTACGCTTACGGCCAGGTTTCCTACATTACGACATACCACATTGAGGACATTCCGGATGACCAGCTCGGCTATGTTGTGACGGAAGATTTCCTTGCTCCAAACAAAGGTATTCCACTGGTACAAAGACTGTATCATGACATCTTTGATAATCAGGATGCCGCACAAAGCTATGCCGAAAACCTCAAGCTGCATGAATTCCAATATCCGGCTTCCATTGTAACTTTCCTTGTATGCAATAAAGGGAATGTAGCCCAGCAAAAATGGTATCAACAGCAAAAGGAAGCCATGCAGCTTATGGAAGAAAAAGGGCAGACATATCTGGATGACAGTTTCCACATTTTTGTTAAGTTCCATATCGAAAACCTTAAAAAATTAGGAAACAGAAAGGAAGCAGCATAATGAAAAATACTATCAAGTGCTCAGGCTGTCAATACTGCAGCGGATTGCGTCCAGTTGGCAACACAAGGACAAGTTTTACCTGCTCCCATCCTGACCAGGACTATATCAAGGACTATTTCCGTGAAAAAAGGATGCAAAAGATGCCCGGTTTCCTTGGATATGGAGCAAGATATTCGGATGCCGTCCCTATCAAGACGGCACCTGCATGGTGCCCTGAGAAAAA
>CAMWMO010000184.1 GCA_947175305.1 uncultured Lachnospiraceae bacterium | reverse complement strand
CCATAACCTAACCCCCCGTTATTTTAATAGTGCATGAAGTCCTTCTCTCGTAATATGATCATGTCCTCTTCATCATACCTCTTTGCCAGCAAAATATCCATAAAATGTTTTGGTGTTTTTTTGTTTGCGTACTCAATCGCCTCATCCACCAGCTCCCTCACCTCAGCTAGCGTCACCTCATGGTCGCTGGTCTGCTTGTCCGCGATTCTTGTATGAAGCGCCAAAATACCAAACTCATCAATGGAATACTCCAACTCTTCCGCATACTGCTTCGCGTAAGCCACCAATGCCTCATCATCCAGCGGCTCGATATCTACCCGCAGATTAAAGTTATTGGCAAGCGCCCTATTTTGTGAAAGCAGATTCCCTATCTCGCTCTTGGTGCCTACCATCAGTACCAGAAGCCCCATGTTCTCTTTCTCCAACACCTTAATGATAGAAGCCACAGTGGCCGGTTTCAGCTTGCTTATCTCCACGATGATCAGCGCGCCATTGTCCAGCTTGGAGAAAGTAGCCTCCACATCCTTTTTATTCAGGGTGTGGCCTTCCACCTTTGCCACCTTGCCGGAAAAGTTGTTGTCATTATATTGCATCTCACGGATCAACGCCTTGGCAAGAGCCAGAGTCGTGATCTCCTCCTCGCCCGTGATCAGAACATTTCCCGTACAAGACGCCAGACTCATATTATCCAGCGTGTGAATCAGCTGCTTTTTAGATTTACGCTGATGAACGAACTTGCCGAAAAGCTCCTGCTCCTCCGGACTTAAATCTCGCTCTTTTCCAGACTCTTCCTCGCTATCGGGAACCTCCGCCTCTACTTCTACACTGACTTCCTGAGCCGGCTCTCCATCGGACACCTGCGGTACTTCCCCAGATGTTATCTCCTCAGGCGACTCTTCCTCAAACGTCTCCTGCTCAGGTTCTTCCTCTGCCTGTCGGTTGACCGGCTCTTCCATCTTCTTAACGGCGGCCGCTGTCTCCTTGCTGTCAGGGAAGATCACCTTTTTCACCTGTGGATTCCTGCCGGATTCCTTCATGATCGCCGCCATAAATGCTTTTTCCAGTTCTTCCAGAAGGCCGTTCTTCGTCGCCTCATCGAAGCTTGCAAACAGGCTGCCGGTCTGAGCAAGGATATGCTGGCGGACATCCTCCATCCGCTTCTCCTCGTTATCCTTCTTCATCTGCTCCCACTCAGCCATGATATCATCGATGCTGAGCTGACCCGTGATCTGTTTCTCCACCCGCTCTGCTTCCGGCACAACAAAGCTGATCTGTCCGTCATACTCCTGGGACAGTAATTTATCGTACTCCGTCGGCTTGGGAGCCGCCAAAGCCTGTTCGCGAAGCGCTTTCGCCTGCAGCCGCTCCGCCTCTCGGGTCATCTCTTCTATAATACGCTGGGCATCGAAGACCATCGTATCTTCCCGCACGATCTCCTCGCTCACTGCCTCCAGCTCCTGCGTATCCAGCATGTTCGCATTAGGAAGTTTCGCCGTCTCCTCTAAAAGCGGTGCGATAAGGGCATCTGTGATAGAAGGCTCTTCCGCAGGAACATCTTCGCTCTCCTCAGCCTCTTCTTCCACAGCCGCCGAAATTTCCAGCTCTTCTGCTGCCATTGAGGCATCTTCGATCTCATCCTGCGCTTCCGCCTCTGTCGGAGCATCCTCCGCCAACACCTCTTTCATACTCTCTGCCAACGCCATTTGCAGATTGATGGTGTTGTACTGTCCCACATCAACCGTTTTAACCTCCGGCAGCTCTGTAGTGGGCGCAGAGAGAACATCCTGCTCTTCCGCTTCTTCCGCCTGTCGATCAATGTCTTCATCTGCTGCCTGTATATCCCCGGATAATTCCTCTTCCATATCTTCATCCGGTTCTTCTTCCACAGAAGACATCTCGTCGATATCCTCCCCGGCACTCCTGCCGGCTACAAAAGCATCATATTTCTCCTGCTGTTCCGGGCTTAAAGGCTGGTGCAGCGCCTTTAACTCCAGCGCCTTCATAACATATCTGCCCTCACCAAACCAGAGGAACATCTCATCGCACTCTTCTACACATTTCGTCGTCAGCCCGATGCGGTGATACAGATAAGCCAACTCATATACCCATTTTTCTCTGGGCTCCCGTTTCTTAAACTCCTCCAGTACTGCAATCCGCTCCTCTATGCTGACATCTAATGCCTCATAGAGCCGATACTGCAAAACATACCGCCCTGTGTCTCTCGGCGCAATCTGTACAAACTCTTTATAACGATTACTGGCTTCATCGTATTCTCCCATCTTAATGCAAAGCTCACACAGAGAATAAATGATCAGTCTGCCCGTCGGATGCTTTTCATATGCCAACAGAAGAATATCCTTACTGTCCTGATACCGTCTGTTGATCTTATACAAATCGCTGATCGTGCAGAGCATCATGACGCTTCTGACCCTGCGCCAGTCAATCGTATCCGCAATCTTTGCCGCTTCCGCGTATTCACCTTCCGCAATCAGCGCCTTGATCTCATCCGCGCTGGCTTTGTATTCAAACTTATCCAAGGTACTCACCTCATCGACGTACTTTACTGTTTTATCCGTTTACACAATGACCCTAGTATCTGTTTTAGTTTACCATAGTCCCTTATCAATGTAAACAAATTCCGTCGAAAAAAAGCACCTTTACTCCCAATATATGGAGTTGTTGCCATGAAAAAATCCCTTATCTTGTATTTTTTAGCAAATATCTCTCACGCTCTGATCTGCAGAAGCCGATTTGATAGATCTGAAAATCGTTCTAAAGTAAGCGTCTCGCCGCGTACCGTTCCTGAGAGCCCCATCTCCTCCAGCACCTGCTCTACCTGTGCTCTGGTAAGATTCAGATTTCCCGCATTCGCCAGTCCGTTAGCCAGTGTCTTTCTGCGCTGATTGAAAGAAGCCCGGATCACGGAGAAAAGATAGACCTCATCCTCCACGGCAACAGGCGGCTCCTTGTGCTTCACCAACCGCACCACGGTGCTGTCCACATTCGGGCGGGGGGTAAAGCAGGACGCAGGCACCCTGGCCACGATCTCCGGCTTCGCATAATACTGCACTGCCAGCGAGAGCGCTCCATAATCCTTTGTTCCGGGACCTGTCTGCATCCGATCCGCCACCTCGCTCTGTACCATGACTGTGATACTCTCTAACGGTATGTGGCTCTCAAAAAGCGCCATAATGATAGGCGTCGTAATATAGTATGGAAGATTTGCGACCACCTTTAAAGGTCCGCCGCCGTTTTCTTCTGCCAGTACAGGCAGATCCACCTTTAAAATATCCGCACACAAAAGGGTGATATTATCGTAAGACGAAAGGGTCTCCTCCAGGATTGGAATCAGCCCTTTATCAATCTCCACGGCAATGACCCGGCCGGCAGCCTCCGCAAGATACTGCGTCATCGTTCCGATTCCCGGGCCGATCTCCAAAACACAGTCCTCCTCCGTGATCTGCGCCGCCTCCACGATTTTATGAAGAATATTCGCATCGATCAAAAAATTCTGCCCGTATTTCTTTTGCATACGAAACTGATATTTTTTGAGTATTTCTGAGGTATTTGTATAGTTTCCTAAATTAGCCATTAAATTCTCCATCCTATTTTAAAAGAGAATACACGCATCGCTCCATTTTCACAGCCCAAATAATCTTCTCGCATTCTCCTCCGTGCGTTCTACCACTTCCTCATAGGTAAGCCCCTTGATCGCCGCGATCTCTTTCGCCACATAGGGAAGATTCAATGACGAATTTCTCTCACCGCGGTGCGGTTCCGGCGAAAGATACGGGCTGTCCGTCTCCAGCAGAATTTTATCTATCGGAATATATTCCACCGCCTCCTTGAGCTTCTTCGCATTTTTGAAAGTGATCACTCCGCCGATCCCGAAATAATAATCCATGTTCAGATACTCTCTCGCCATCTCCTTCGCATAAGAAAAACAGTGCACTACACCACCGATCTCTCCGGCACGAAGCGCCTGCATGATATCCAGCGTGTCTTTCGCCGCCTCCCTGGAATGAATGATAACAGGCAGCTTCACCTCCCTGGCAAGCGTAAGCTGTCTGGCAAACCATTCTTTCTGCAGGGCCACCGCAGGTTCCGGATAATGGTAATCCAAGCCTGTCTCTCCCACCGCTACGATCTTTTCATGGCTGCAAAGTGTCCGCAGCCGCTCAAAGCTGTCTTCGTCGAGTTCCTCCACCTCGCTGGGATGCACGCCTACCGCTCCATAAAAAAAGGGATACTGCTCCGCCAGCTTCACCGTAGCCTCGCTTCCTGACATACTGGCCCCTATATTGATCACTGTACCAATCCCGTGCTCTGCAAAGGAGGAAAGCAGCGCCTCCCTATCCTCATCAAATACCTCGTCGTCATAATGCGCGTGACTTTCAAAGATCATATTATCCTCTCCTTACTCAAAAACTGCTTTTCAATCTCTGAATAATGTACCATTTTGGCCCATCAAATGCAAATTGTAAAAGATTTTGAATTATTCTTAAAATTTCTTAAAAAAATACTTGCATTACAGAAAGCATTATACTATAATAACTCTTGCGTTGGTTGCGTGACAGTCACTCAACCAAGAGAATACTTCGTATTCTCCGCTATTTTGCTTTTCACAAAGGAATATGCACCGCTAGCTCAGTTGGTAGAGCACCTGACTCTTAATCAGGGTGTCCAGGGTTCGA
>CAMWMO010000183.1 GCA_947175305.1 uncultured Lachnospiraceae bacterium | reverse complement strand
ATGTTTGAGGCGGTGGGCTCTCATGCGGCAGGCACTATGACGGACGAGGAGCTTTTGGAATTTGAGGCGAAGACCTGTCCCACCTGTGGTTCCTGTTCCGGAATGTATACAGCTAATTCCATGAACTGTCTCACAGAGGCGCTGGGCATGGGCCTTCGCGGCAACGGCACGATCCCGGCGGTGTATTCTGAGCGTATCAAGCTGGCAAAGCACGCGGGTATGGCAGTGATGAGTCTTTTGGAGAAGAATATCAGACCCAGAGATATCATGACGAAAGACGCGATCTTAAATGCGCTCACGGTGGATATGGCGCTTGGGTGTTCCACAAACTCCATGCTGCATCTGCCGGCCATCGCTCATGAAGTGGGCTTTGATTTTGATATTGCTTTTGCCAATGAGATCAGCGAAAAGACGCCTAATGTGTGTCATCTTGCTCCTGCAGGCCCCACTTATATGGAGGACTTAAATGAGGCGGGCGGCGTCTATGCGGTGATGAAAGAGCTTGCGGATATCGGTCTGCTCCATACGGATTGCATGACAGTCACGGGAGCGACCATCGGGGAGAATATCAAGGATGCAGTCAATAAGAACACGGATGTGATCCGGACAGTGGAAAATCCCTACAGTAAGACGGGCGGCCTGGCTGTCTTAAAAGGAAATCTTGCCCCCGACGGCAGTGTGGTGAAGCGCTCCGCCGTGGTGGAGGAGATGATGGTCCATGAGGGCCCTGCCAGAGTCTTTGAATGCGAGGAGGATGCGATCGCGGCTATCAAGGGCGGCAAGATCGTAGCCGGTGATGTGGTGGTGATCCGCTATGAGGGACCCAAAGGCGGCCCGGGTATGCGGGAGATGTTAAATCCCACTTCCGCGATTGCCGGTATGGGACTTGGTTCCAGCGTGGCGCTGATCACGGACGGCCGGTTTTCCGGCGCTTCCAGAGGCGCTTCCATCGGTCATGTATCGCCGGAGGCGGCAGTGGGCGGCCCCATCGCACTGGTGGAGGAGGGAGATCTGATCAGCATTGATATCCCGAATATGAAGCTTGATATCAAGGTTTCCGAGGAGACACTTGCCGAGCGTAAGGCAAAATGGCAGCCCAGAGAGCCCAAGGTGACGGAGGGTTATCTTGCCAGATACCGCGAGATGGTGACCAGCGGAAACCGGGGAGCGATTTTGGAGATTCCCAAAGGAAAATAATTAATTACACGTGTTATCTACAAAGGGGCGGTCATGACGCCTCGGAATGGAGGAAATAAAATGGTATTGACTGGAGCAGAGATCGTAGTGGAATGTCTGAAAGAGCAGGGCGTGGACACGGTGTTCGGGTATCCCGGCGGTACGATCTTAAATGTATATGACGCGCTGTATAAGCACAGCGAAGAGATTCATCATATTTTGACATCCCATGAACAGGGGGCGTCCCATGCGGCGGACGGCTATGCGAGAGCCACCGGCAAGGTAGGAGTTTGCCTGGCTACCAGTGGTCCCGGAGCGACCAATCTGGTGACGGGTATTGCCACAGCCTATATGGATTCGGTGCCCATGGTGGCGATTACCTGCAATGTAAACCTGCCTCTTCTGGGCAAAGATACGTTCCAGGAAGTGGATATTGCAGGAATCACCATGCCCATCACCAAGCATAATTATATTGTAAAGGATGTTGCGATTCTTGCCGACACCTTGAGGAAAGCCTTTACCATTGCGAAGAGCGGCCGTCCCGGACCGGTTCTGGTAGATATCACAAAGGATGTGACAGCCAATTCCTGCGAGTATGAGAAGCAGGAGCCGGAAAAGATCGCAACGCAGAAGGGACGATATACCGAGAAGGAACTGGAGGAGGCCATCCGCCTGATCGAGAGTGCCGAGAAGCCCTTTATCTATGTGGGCGGCGGCGCTGTGATCTCCGGAGCCTATGAGGAAGTAAGAACCTTTGCCAAGCTGGTAGATGCACCGGTCTGTGATACACTGATGGGGAAGGGCGTTATCGACGGCTACGACGAAAGATATACAGGCATGATCGGTATGCACGGCACCAAGACATCTAACTTCGGCGTCAGCGAGTGTGATCTTCTGATCGCCATGGGAGCGCGTTTTTCCGACCGTGTGGTGGGAAATCCGAAGAAATTCGCGGAGAATGCCAAGGTACTGCACATTGACATTGATGCGGCGGAGATCAACAAAAATATCCGGACAGACGTTTCTCTGGTAGGGGATCTGAAAGTAGTGCTCACAGAGTTGAATGCTAAGATCAAAGAGCAGAAGCATGATACATGGATGGCACATATCAAGGAACTGAAAGAAAAATATCCTTTATCCTATGATACCACAGGGCTCTCCTGTCCTTATATCATGGAGGAGATCGACCGGGTGACTAAGGGAGAGGCTGTTATCACCACAGATGTGGGACAGCACCAGATGTGGGCTGCGCAGTACTATAAATATACGAAGCCGCGCACTCTGCTTACCTCCGGCGGCCTCGGCACAATGGGCTACGGCCTGGGCGCCTGTATCGGCGCCAAGATGGGGCAGCCCGATAAGATCTGTATCAATATCGCGGGGGACGGTTGTTTCCGCATGAATATGAATGAGCTTGCTACGGCCAGCCGGTACAACATACCGATCATACAGGTGGTGATCAACAATCATGTGCTGGGTATGGTCAGACAGTGGCAGACGCTGTTTTACGGGAAGCGGTATTCCCAGACCGTTTTGAATGACGGCGTGGATTTCTGTAAGGTGGCAGAGGGCCTCGGCTGTGAGACGATTCTGGTGACCAAAAAGGAAGAGGTGGCGCCTGCCATTGAAAAGGCGATCACCTTAAAAAAACCAGTGTTATTAAATTGTATCATACCGGAAGATGACAAGGTATTTCCGATGGTGCCTGCGGGTGCACCTATCAGCGAGGCTTTTGATGCCGGGGATCTGGATTCGTGAGAAAAGAAGCTCTCATTATGAAGGTTTAATATGAAGAGACTACTAAAGCATATAGCGGTCATTCTGGGATTAGTAAGCATCGCCGTGATGGGGACCTATGTGGGACTTGCCGTGTATTATCACAACGCTTTCATCTATGGCACCTGGATCAATGGAATCTACTGCACCGGCAGAAGCATTCAGGAGGTCAATGACGAGCTGGTAAAGGGATTTACTTACGAGGGCGTCACGGTGGTGGATAAGGACGGCAGCCGCTATGAAATATCGGCCGACGAAATTGCATATCAGTTTGACTTTAAGAAGGCCTTGGAGATTTATCAGAATCAGCAAGACCCCTGGAGGTGGATCGACAGTCTGTTTGGCGGGCATCAGGTGAAGCTTGCGCCGGTGGTGTCCTATGATGCGGAGGCCTTTGAGGATTGCTTTGCGGCGCTGCCATTCTGTCAGGAAGCACGGCCGGATCGGGAACGCAGGGTGGAGATCATCCGTACGCCCCAGGGCTATGATCTGGTGAATGAGAGAACGGAGGTACTCTTCATCGAGCAGGCCAAAGAAGCCGTGCGTGCCGCTATCGAAGCTTCTGAGAGCCAGGTGTCTCTGGTGGAGGCGGATTGCTACCATGATCTGGAGCTTACGGCACAGATGCGGGAGACATTGGAAATCTGGGAAAAACTGGCGCCCTTTCAGGAGTGCGGTGTTGTTTACCGGATGGGGGATGAGGATATCCCTGTGGACGCTTCCGTGGTCTGCGATTGGATTGCCACAGATGATAACGGTCGTTTTTTATTCGATGAATCCGGTGAATTGCGGTTAAAAGAAAACGCGATAGAAGATTTTGTAAATGAACTTGCCGCAGAGTATGATACGGTGGGCGGCACCAGACAGTTCCAGTCTACCAGAGGAGATGTGGTGACGGTGGAGGGCGGTCTTTACGGTAATAAAATGGATCAGGAGGCGGAGGTCGCCTATCTTACGGCCGCTTTTTACAGCAAGAAGAACGAGGTGCATGAGCCGGCTTATACTCAGGAGGCATGGGCCAAGGGGAAGGAAGATATCGGCTCCACTTATATTGAGATCGATATGAGTGAGCAGAAAATGTACTATTATGTGGATGGCGTTCTGCAGATCGACACGCCCATTGTGACGGGAAATACCTCTCGGAGAATGGGGACGCCCTCCGGCGTTAATTATGTGTATCTGAAACAGACAAACAGGATCCTGCGGGGGCAGGGCTATGCTTCCCATGTGGATTTCTGGATGCCCGTAAAGGGGAATATCGGCATTCATGATGCTGCCTGGCGGGGAAACTTTGGTGGCACGATCTATCAGACGAACGGTTCCCACGGATGTATCAATACACCCCGCACTGCTATGGAACAGCTCTATGAGATGGCTCAGGTGGGAACCCCGGTGGTGATGTTCTATTAACAGTTCAGCCAGAGCCGTGTGCTGAGCAGTGAGAGCTGAACTGTAACAAAGTAATTGACTAAAGTGTGTGAAGAGCGTAAAATGTTTCTTGGTTTGTAAAGTTGAGTGAGGACGGGAGGAGAAAACAGTGTCCAGAGTGTATAATTTTTCAGCGGGTCCAGCAGTTTTGCCGGAAGAGGTATTACAGGAAGCTGCGGCGGAGATGCTTGATTACAAGGGTTCGGGAATGTCGGTGATGGAGATGAGCCATCGCTCCAAGGTCTATGATACGATCATCAAGGAGGCGGAGGCGGATCTTAGGGAGCTTTTACATATCCCGGATAATTATAAGGTTTTGTTTTTAC
>CAMWMO010000182.1 GCA_947175305.1 uncultured Lachnospiraceae bacterium | reverse complement strand
GTCTTATCCAGATATATGCTAAGCTGCGGTACACAGCCGAAGTAATTCCTATAGAAGGGCAGCACGATTCCCTCCGCCAGAAGCTCTTCCAGAAAAACGGCACAGATTCTCTGTATCTCCTCAGAGCGCTCTCTGTCCGCCATAAAAGAAAGATACGCGATCTTGCAGACCCGGTGCAGGGGCGCCTCCTCCCGATACAGCTGCAGCACGCTCTCGAAGATATAAGGATCCGTGATCTCCCCGTTCACCACATAGTCATAACAGCACGCCGACACAAAGGCTGCCCGTATCTTTTCGCTGCCTCCATTTCTGCTGTAGGTGCGGAAGATCTCCAGTTTTTCTCCCACATGGGCTCCCGTGTAGAGCATCTGCGTAAGCATCCGCTCGCACAGCTTGTAGGTGTCTGTTCCAAAGGATTCCGCGATCTGCCACACATCCCGCATCTCCTTGATCGTGCCGGAATACCATTGCACCAGATACTGCAGTACATTGTCGTCGTATTTTCCCTTTTTCACCACATAGGAGAGCATTCCCACAAGGAATGGGTCTTCCTCCGTCTCCGTGAGATCCAAAAGCCTGCTGCCAAGCTTAAGAAGCGTCTTGGCGTCTATCGCATAGGGGCCAAACCGCAGCACCCACTCATAAGCCTCCTCATACATACCGCGGTTCACCATACAGCGGACGATCTCTCCCCTGTCGCCACAGCTCACATTCTCCGGGTGCAGAGAAAGCAGATACTCGTCCAGCTCCCGCATCCGGTCCTGTTCATAATAAAACTTCACCACCATGCGCCGGATCTTTCTCCGCTCCTCCTCCTCGATCCGTTCTGATCGGGAAAGCAATACGAAGAGATCCACACTATCCTCCTGCACAGCGAAAGTATTCTGCTGCTCATAACAGACATGGACCGCATAGCCCAGATGATTGCGCACATAGGGCGCGATCATGCCGGACAGCCTGGCAGGCGACAATAACGCCTCCACCTGACAGGGCACACTCGCCGTGAAACGGTTTCCCTTGCCGTCTCCCAGAAGGACCTTGCATCTGCTCTCATAAACCGGCACAAAAGCCCTGCCCTCCGTCAGAGGAAAAGACTTGATATCCGCCCTGCAGGGATAGGCCAAAACCACCTCTTTAACGCCCTCCTGCGGTGCCTTGATCTCCCGCATAAAAAGCAGGGAAACCAGCGTTCTGGCACTCTCCTCGTCAATCATGGCAGGTGTCAGAATATGGCTGTAGAGGTAGGCAAGATCCCTATTGATCCTGCCCCGTTTGATCTGCTCCAGAACAAAGCGCTCCATAGGCGCCATATAGTTTACATAAATCTCCTCCAGTTCCTCCCGGTGTCTGTGCACATAGGCATACAGAAAGGCCGTAAGCCCATAGTGCAGATCGCTCCGGTAGGCGAAATACATCAACACTATCTTGGGAAGCTCCCCGTCAAAATCTTTGGGAAGCGACATCATATAATATTCATAAAGCCTGGTGATCCGAAGATTTTTCTCCACACCCGCCTGATACCAGAAAAAGCAATCCTCTCCGCTACGGTTTCCCTTGATCAACAGCGTACAGATCTCATGCAGAACCTCTTTATGCGGAATCTGCGCATAGCACCCTTTCAGGATCCGGAACAGCCGCTCGGAATACCCTCTGCTCTGTCCCGCCAGATACACCACCTGCAACAGGATCTCCTCCTGCATAAGGTTGTGTTTGACTGCATAAGTCAACACTTGTTCTTCAAAAAGATCCAATTTCCGCAGCATCGCCGGATTCATGCACAGAATACTCCATGCCTCCATATAGAGGATTGGAGACGTACAGTGATAAGAGAACACTTCCTCCAAAAGCAGCCATCTGCGGGAAGGGCTCTCCGTATATTCCTCACACAGATACAAAAGCAGCCAGGCGATCCGCCAGTCCCCTCTTCTCTGCTCATACACCCGCAGAACCGTCTGTGCCACATCATCCGCATAGACATCATCCTCATTGGTCAACGTAGTCAGATAAAGATAATAGCACCACAGCGCAGGATTCTCGTCCCGCAGAGCGTCCACCTGCTCCCGCTGTTTCTCGATCTGCCACTTTGCCTCATTGGCACGCTCCTGAGAGAGCAGCATCTGCCCTCTGAAAAGCTTCACCGCCACATCCCTGTCGTCGAGCTGTTCCATGCGGGAAAGCAGCTTATTGGTTTCCGTAAGCCAGGTCATCGCACCGATCTTTTTTAACCGGTACGCCTGATAATACTCCATCAGCTGTACCGTAAGCTGCTTCTTTTCTCTCTGCAGTCCCAGGCGTCTGCCGCCTGCCGCCCGCAGCACCACTGTGACCGGGATCCGGGTCGCTTGGCTCTCCTGCTCAAGCAGTATCGCCCCGCAATTGTACCCGCTGTGAAGCTTCTCCTGTTCAATATGATAATAGAGACGATAGACATTTCCCTGAAAAGCCTCGTCTCCCAGCGTCTCCTCCGGCAGATTTAAAAATTCTCCCTCAGCCCTGATATGCAGGTGGGTATACCCCCAGCCGTTTCGATTGACCACTAAGGCATACCGCGCCTCCGGGCTAAGATCCTCGATCCGGATCTCACTCTCCTCCGGCAAATACTCCACCGGCTTCTTTTTATTGATCTCAAGAAGAAATTCTTCTACATTATGTTCATTGCCGGGCACAGCCGAAAGACCTTTGTAGGCCGCATAATGCTGCCTGTCATGGCCGGCGAAAACCCGCTTAAACTCCGGGCTGTAGAAGAGCCTGACGGCCTCCTCCCAATTACTTCTGGCCAGATTCGTAAAGTGAAAGAGATTCCTGATCTCTCCCAGACTGGAGCTGATCTCATCCTGCAGCACGGTCACCTGAAAAGGCAGATAGTATTCTCCCCTGTTAGAGATGATATAAAAGAAGCCGCTTAACTCTTCCCCGGCCTCCATTCCCGCCGCATCGAACCGGTAACTGATCTCGTCCTCACTGCCGGCAAACTGCCTGGTGACACACTCCATGCGCAGATCTGAAGCCGTCACATGGCCTTCCGTCACATGGCCTTCCGGTCCGTACACGAAAAAAGACCCCTCGCAGGCCGTGTCTGCCTGAAGGGACAGCGTAACTCGCGGACAGGAGAAATCCAGAGAACCGTCATCTATATGAAATTTGCCGTCCAAAATCTCATCTATTACCATAGATACAGTATATCATTGAGAGGGCCGCCTGCGCAACCCTCATTAAAATTCCCGAACAAGGCGAAGGATTTCCCTTACTGCCTTCCGATATTCCTCCACATTGTCGATCATCGGCGCATGACCGGCGTCGGAGATCAGATAAAGCTGCTTGTCCGGCGCCTGCACCTCCTCAAAATATTTCATACTGATCTCAATCGGCGTCTGGCTGTCATTTTCTCCGAGCACATAGTAAACCGGAACCTGATAACAGTTTCCGCTTTTCCTTAAGTCAAAATTCATCAGCTCTCTCATCAACTGCATATTGACCGGCATACCCGTCATAAAGGGCACAAGGTCTTTCATGCCCATGATGGGCGAACGACGCCACAGATCAATGACTACCCTGCTAAAATCCTGTGCCAGCCCATATTTTCCCTGCAGACTCCTGATCTGTCCCATCTTGCGGTAAGTATTCCAGTCAAAATCCGGTATCGGATACTCTCCGATCTTTTCCAGCTTCCTCCTGTCCTTTTTATTCCCGCCTTTTTCGACTGCTGCTTTCAGGATCGCGTAACCGGTCCGCTCGTTTTCCATAATATCAATGACCTGTCCGCACCCGATGTAACACAGCGTATGCTCCGGATGCTCCAGCGCAAACATGCTGCCCAGAACGCTTCCCCAGGAATGACCCAGAATCCCGATCTTCTCTTTGCCGTATTTCTTTTTCAGATACAGCACGATCTCCAGCAGATCCCTTTTTAACGTTTCCGTGTCAGGTCTGCATTTTTTATTTCTCAGCCATGTTTTCCCCGCACCGCGCTGATCGTAATAGACAATGTTATAATCGCGCTCTGCGTATTCCTCCACCGCAAAGGCAAAGAAGCTCTCCGTCTGCCCCGGCCCGCCATGGATAAAAAGCAGCACGGGATCCTCCGGCTTCGACTGATAGTGCAGCAGATAATGCTCGATTCCCGCGACGAGCGCGTATTCTTCCGTGTATTGCTTTTCTGTCTTCATCATTGTCCCTCTTCTTCCTTTCTGACATCCATCCCAATGACCTCTTCTATCCCGATCAGTTCATTTACCGCCTGCGCCAGCATCTTCAGCAGAATCTTCGGCTGATACAGTGCCGCAAACGGATTCCTTTCGTGCCGATAGCAGTTGTTTACAATGCAGGTCATCTGAATGCCGCCATATGCAGAGGAAATAAACGCAAGCAGTTCCTCCGCACTCACATTCAGATGGATTCTGCCAAGCGCCGTCTGCTCCTTAAAATACTCCATAGTACGCATAGTCAGATACTCCATATTTCCCGCTTCCGGAAGACCGCCCATGATCTTTTCGATTCTGTCAGGCCTATTCATGGCAAGCACAGAAAGTTCAAAATCAATCTTCTCGATCCCCATCAATTCACTTTCCATAAAGTCCGCCAGCATCGCAAACAGTCGGTCCGTAATCTCCTGCGGTGTCAGTACCTCCTTCTGACCCAAAATCTCGTCGATCTTTTCCTTAATGCTTACCCGCTTTCGCATCTGCCTGATCATATCCGAAAAAACATCCGCTTATCCCGAACCGGAGCAGGTATCAGAC
>CAMWMO010000181.1 GCA_947175305.1 uncultured Lachnospiraceae bacterium | reverse complement strand
CTTTCCCCCCGGAACCGCATTTAAATGTGCAGGGTAACGTTTTTAAATCTTCACAAACACTTCCCCACGCATAACTAAATAATTCTCTGCCCTGTCTTTTGCAAAACTACCGCCTGTACATAACTGCAGAGCATAGACACGAGCAGAATAGCAACATAGACCGCTACCGCCCTGTAAATCTGCCGCATAGCGAAATCTCCGGCAACCAGTTCCTCGATCCACCCGATAATGAGCGGCGAAATCATATCATAAGCGATAGAAAAAAGCATCACGGCGCCCACCAGCAAAAACTGCCTCCAGTAAGGTTTTGCATACAGCATCAGACGGTCCATAATCTCTTTGTCGCCCATCTGCCGTTCAAAACCCATAGACTGTTTCTTATCTTTTACGCAAAGATACGCAGTAAGAAGAACGACGGCGAACACACCAACAATCGCTCCTACTACGATAAGCGGATAGTACTCATACATCTGTCTCACCTCCCGCTTCTTCCTCCATACGCTGCAACTCAACCATTCTTCTGTAATCTTCACAATTCTTGCACAGGCTCTCATGGCTGCCAACCGCACAGACTTTTCCCTCATCAATGTAGATGATCTTATCCATATGCTCCACCGTGGAAATGCGATGGGCAATCAGAATCGTCGTCTTACCCTTCCTCTCCTCCAACAGATTTTTTAAAATGATCTTTTCGGTTTTCATGTCTACCGCAGAGACGGAGTCGTCCAATATCAATATAGCTGAGTCCTTGAGAAGCGCTCTTGCAATAGATATCCTCTGCTTTTGCCCGCCGGAGACTGTCACTCCCCGCTCACCAAGAATCGTTCGGTAGCCCGCCGTAAAATCCATGATATCGTCATGCACATCAGAAAGCTTCGCCGCATGTTCCACAAGAGCATCCTCCGCCTCATCCGCCGCGAAAGAAATGTTGTTTTCAATCGTGTCGGAGAACAGAAAATTATCCTGCGGTACATAGGCACATCCCTCCCGCACGGAATGAATCGATACCGTATTCACATCATGCCCGTCGATAAAGAGCGTGCCATCCGCCACATTGTAGGCACGCAGAATCAGATCCACCAGAATCGTCTTACCGGAGCCGGTTCTTCCCACCACGCCCACACTCTCCCCGGCATGAATGGTGAAAGAAACATCTCGAAGAGCGTCTGTCTCCCCGTCCGGATAGCGGAAAGAAAGATGCCGGAACTCTATCTTTCCTTTCATATCCGTCAGCTCTCTCACACCCGCCCGGTCTTTCACCGTAATTTCCGCTTCCAGCAGTTCCCCTATCCGGTTCAGAGATGCTTTTCCTCGGGAAGTCTTTTCAATCAGCATAGACACTGCCATAACGGGCCATATGATAGAATCAAAATAGACAATATACTCCACAAGCCGCCCGGCGTCAAACCTGCCGCAATAAACCAGATACCCTCCATAACCCAATATGACACAGATCACAGACTCCACAAGCAAAGTGGTGAGAATATTAAGCAGTGTGGAAATCCGGGTATAAGCTACATTGACCTCCTCATTTTCCACATTCAGTTTACAAAATTCTTTCAGTTCAAGATATTCTTTTACAAAAGCCTTAACGACCGCAATTCCTGAAAAACTCTCCTGGGAGAAATCAGACAGTTTGGAAAACGCCTCCTGACGAATTTCCCATTTGGCTTTCATGGCCTTAAACAGCACTGTCCCTATCAGAAACAAAAGCGCCATGGGAATCATGGATAATCCTGTCAGTACCCTGTCCATCTTCCACATCTTATAAAATGCCAAAAGTCCAAGAAACAGCGCGTCACAAAAGAACAATATGCCGTCCCCGAAGCATTCCTGTATGGTGTCCAGATCATTGGTGAACAGACTCATCAGATTGCCCACTTTGTTGATCTGAAAGTAGTCCTGTGAAAGATTCTTGCAGTGGTCAAACATCCGATTCCGCAGATCGGTCTCCACTCTGATCGCCGCCCCGTAGAAACTGACACGCCACAAAAAACGTCCCACCACCATGACTAATACTACCACGATCAACCGCAGACAGACCTCATCCAGAAGCACTTCCATCGTAAAAGGCACGAACTTTCCGTCGATCTCAACAAGCCCGCCGTTCATACCATTCACCACAATGCGGTACAACTCCGGCAAAATCAACTGAAAATAGTCCACGAAAATAAGAGCTGCAATGCCAAGCAGCAAAAGCGGCCCATATTGAATATAATATCGGTTAATGTGTTTTCCGAAAATCACAATATTCTCCCCCTGATCAGATGCGGCATACACTCGTTCAGCTCACACCCATCATTTTCTTTTCCATTCATGCAAGCATGATTTGCCAGACAAATTTGGTCTGGTCAAACTGCTAAAACATATGCTTGAGAGCAAGCTTTAAAATGCTCTCCGAGGTTGCGTCCTCGCCCACCTCCACCTTTTTCACCGCCGCAGTGGCATCGGAAGCCGAATATCCAAGCGCAACAAGCGCCTCTATGGCCTCCCGTTTCATCAGGTTATCGCTGTTTCCGGTACCTGCCGCCTGTCCCGCCGTGTCCGCAGGCGAACCGATGCCGCGCAGGGTATCTTCCAGAGAGATCTTATCCCGCAGATCCAGGATCACCCGCTCCGCCGTCTTCGCCCCGATTCCCGGCGCTCTGGCGATCGCTTTCGCATCCGCCGCCATCACGGCAAACCGCAGGGCATCCGCGCTCATCACTGACAGGATCGCCAGTCCTCCCTTGGGTCCGATCCCGCTCACCGTGATCAGCTTCTTAAAAATCTCCAGATCGTCACGGGTCAAAAATCCATAGAGCGAAAAAGCGTCCTCCCGGACCAGCGTATAGGTATAGATCTTCACCTCACTGCCAATGCCCGGCAGAAGATCCACCGTAGTGCCGGATACCTTTATGTTATAGCCAATCCCGCCAGTCTCAACGATCACGGCATCCTCCGTGATTTCCTCCAAAGTTCCCTTGATATATGCATACATCGCCATTTCCTCACTGTTCTATCTGTCTTCAGGTGGCAGAGCCATGCCCCTCGACCTGTTATTCTCTGTTATCCCGTCTAAGATACGGCAAAAGCTGTATCCCCACAAATCCGAGAAGCGCCCCTGTCACCGTGCCTGCCACGATTAGAAACGGAACATAATAAGCAACCGCAAAAGTTTCCACCACCAGCATCGCCACCAGAATCTGTCCAATGTTGTGAAACACGCCCCCAAGAATGCTCACTCCCACCATGGAGAAGCGTTTCGTCCTTCTGCCCAAAAGCATGGCAAGAAAACTGAATGCCGCGCCCGCAAGCGCATACAAAATGGCATAGAGATTGCTGAACAGAAAGCCCGAAAGAACGATCCGCAGACCGTTGACCAAAAGCGCCTCCCGCGCACCTTTTGGCAAATGCAGAGATTTCTTCTGCCCGCCATCCGGTGTTTCGTACAACAAAAGCAGCACGATCAGATTGGGCAGTCCCAGCTTGATCCCCGGTATGCCAAAGGAAAAGGGAATCAGGGATTCCACATAGGACAGGATCAGCGACAATGCCAGTAAAAACCCGAGTTCCACCGTCCTTCTCATCACTGCACCATCCCATCCAGGCCATCTTCTTCCATCTCGCCCTGAATCTCTACCACAAGCCTATGGGGCAGACAGATAATGCTTTCCCCGCCGCTCGTAATAGAGATGTGATGTACACAAATCTGGTCGGGACAGTCTGCCGCCTCCATGGAAACACCGGACTCGGAAAGCTTTAACGTATTATAGCTGATTCCCTCAGGAATCTTCGGTGCCTCCTCGCCCTCCTCATACCAACGGAAAAAAATGCCGCCCTCTGAATAGAGCATCTGACAATATCGCGTCCTGTCTGTACCGACACCATCATTCGTCCGACCCTTATATCCGTCTTCCAAAGACAAACGCTCTACCTCTGCGCCTTCCCATGATATGACCAGGGACTCTCCTTCTTGTGATCCTATCCGCTGTACAACAAACAATCCCAGGGCAAACACCCCCAGAACGACCGCTAACAGGATGTCCGCCCTGCTGATCCGTATCTTTTTCTTGTCATCAATCTCATCCATTTTTTTATTTTATCACAATCGAACGTATGTTTCAAGCCCTCTGTTCCCTCTTCTGCTGGATCGTTGGAATAGGTGACTTAGAAAATTTCCATTATTCAAGGGATTCAAGGGGTTACAGTGCCCCTATGAACCATAAAATAGAGCGCATAGATCAAATTTTCTATACGCTTTGACGCTGTGTTACTTATTCAGTTGTGATTGTAGTAATGGTTGTTTATACAGACCCGAAATTTGCCTAATTATTCAAATATATTGATAATATAACCATCAATAGTTGTTAGACTACAAGTTTTTCCACCCCATGGCTGTATCTCAATTTTCGTAATTTTATCCCAACCTTTTGATGTGACATAGTCATACATTTTCTCAATCCCCTCGACCTGCATAAATGAAATCAATCGCGGTTTCGGCTCTCCCAAAAACATTTGTATACCTGTAAAAGGTGCCAAGTGAGTGCGTTCTACTTCCGGTAACATATCAAAAACAACTCCATAACAACCCACTCCGTTATTATCTCGTTCAACAATATTGCTATACCAGCCTAGCGTATCTTCAAACCACTTAGCAGTCCTATCCATATCTGATGTTAGGTAGATAGGTGCATTTTCTTTTACCCAATATCCTTTTTCACTAAAGTTACTCATAATGTTCTCCTTAGATAAATCCCATTGTATCACTAATAGAATATCACAATCACGCTCATATTTCTATCACATT
>CAMWMO010000180.1 GCA_947175305.1 uncultured Lachnospiraceae bacterium | reverse complement strand
TTGCATTGTGCTTCTTTTGTCGAAATATCAGATCGTTTTGGGAAGGAATCTGTCTCTGGTTCTGCCTTTTTCCTTTCTGTTTATGACTTATGGGCTGATGGAGGCGGAGACGTTTTTAGGAAAACGGATGATCGGGCGGCGGAAATCCTCGGAGAAGAAAAAAGGAGAAGGAAGGAAACAAGGTATTTCTGCGGCAAGTGTGATCGCAGTATTTATGGTGTTTCTTGTGTTCTGTAATGTGGTCACGGTTTTGGGCAATTATCGTTATGGATTAAGTTATACTCACGCATCAGCATATATCGAAGAGCATATTCCGGCAGGATCGCAGATTTACGTTACCTCTTACATGCCTTTGCTGGATGCGGAGAAATACGAGATTATGGACATCGGAGAGGATATTGCTCTATTGCCGGATGAGCTTGGGGAGAATGAGTATTTCATCGATGTGGAGTATGCCACCGGATATTTTTCCCAGAAAAAGGACTATCTGCTTTTTCAGGGAGGGGATATGTACCCGGAGAAAAAGACGGCGTATGAGCAAAAGACAGGAAATTATAACTTAATGGAGAGCTGGCAGGGACTATCCTACGGCGGCGAATGGAAGTACAGAATCGGATATTTTGATGTGTTTTTGCGTTCTCCTGCGGAGTACAGTGTGGGCCCGACTATTATAATTTATCAGTAAATTTTCAGCGGTTATTTCAGTAATTCCATAAAAAATTCGCTTACATAAGTTTTTTTGAAATGTTAAACTGAAAGCGGAGGGTGAATACAAGGATGCGCTGGATACCGCTTCAGAGTATGGAAAGCAAGAAATGGATGCTTTGCGTTTTATTTGATGACTGTATGACGTATGACGTTACATCAGTAGAATCTGACCATGTGACAGAAATTTTGCATTATGCGGCGTACATGAATGGCGCCGCTGACGACAGTATGGGGGCAGAAATGCTGGAGAAACTGGACGATCTGAAACGAGAGTACGAATCAAACTAGAAATTCCCGCAGAAGCAGTTCTAATTCCTCTGCCTCAGAGGGTGTGAAGGCAAGAGAATTTTTTGTGTGCGATTCTTTTTCCGCGTTGTCTTTTAGGGCAGTAGCCATATCTGTTCCCGGTTTTGTAGTTGTCTCCATACCCACCAGACGCATATCGAGCTGTGTCTGATCTAACCGGCCAGCCAAATGATTTTCCAGATAATCAACCAGATTTGTACGCAAGATGCTTATTTTTCCGGGGATATCCAACAGGGAAGTTACAGCAAAATAAAGATATAGGCCGAAAAAGCTGATCAGATAAAAGGGGGCGATCATCAGAAAGCTCTCGCCATGAATGATGCCCAGACAAGCGCCTATGCCTGCCACCAATACTGCCAGGAGCGTGAGCTGCCCGGAGAGGTGCTTGAGGAAGGACAGGGAGACCCGGCCGATCCGGATCTGATGCAGATACTTGTCCACAAAGACAGAAACGTTGGGAATACTCTCGTGAAGCTGCCTGCAGCTGGTAAACTTCAACTTTAGCTTTTGGAGAGATTTATTTTTTGTGGAGGACATATTCTCCGTTTCCCGGATCAGTTTGTGATATAGCACACCAATCAGCAGCTGACATAAAATACTACAGGAGAGCAGTGCCAGAATAGCGATCATAAAATATTTGTGACGAAAAAGGATTGTGAGCATGGTTACCTCCGTTCGATAGAGTGCATACTTATATTATATTAGAATTTCGCCGGAGAAAAAGCCGTAAGGCATCGACAAATTTTTCACCGAAAGATGGAGAAGAGGTATTTGCTTTCTTGCACTCTGCCTTGTGTTAGGATATACTACTAATTATAGGCTGTGAATGATTAACGCAGATAAGGAGGAAGCAAATATGATCTACCAACCGAAGGGAGTCTGTTCTAAGGCGATAGATGTGGAAGTAGAGGAAGGTATTATTAAATCTGTCAAGTTCACGGGCGGATGTAACGGCAATACTCAGGGGATTTCTAAACTGGTCGTGGGTATGAAAGCGGAGGAAGCGATCAGCAGACTGCGCGGCATCAAGTGTGGTTTTAAGAATACATCCTGTCCGGATCAGCTGGCGTGTGCTTTGCAGGAGATTTTAGATCATTGAGCGGAGGATATTGTTATGGGTAAAAAGATCGTACTGACAGGCGGCGGTACAGCCGGACACGTAACGCCGAATATGGCGTTGATTCCGAGGCTGAGAGAGCTGGAGTATGATATTGTGTATATGGGATCCTATGACGGCATAGAAAAAAAGCTGATGGAGGATTTCGATATTCCCTATTATGGAATCGCGACGGGTAAATTCAGACGGTATTTTGACCCTAAAAATTTTTCGGACCCCTTCCGTGTGATCAAAGGAATGAGGGAAGCGCGGAAGTATCTCAAGGAGATCAAGCCCGATGTGCTTTTTTCTAAGGGCGGATTTGTCAGTGTGCCCGTGGTGCGTGCGGCGGCTTCTCTGGGAATACCCTGTATCATTCACGAGTCAGATATGACGCCGGGTCTGGCTAACAAGCTCTGCATCCCGGTGGCGAAGAAGGTGTGCTGCAATTTCCCGGAAACCTTTAGCCAGCTTCCTGCGGCAAAGGCGGTATTGACGGGTTCTCCCATCCGCAAGGAGCTTGCCATGGGAGATAAAGAGGCGGCTTATCGGCTGTGCGGGTTTGATAATTCGAAGCCGGTCATCATGGTAGTGGGCGGGAGCCTAGGCTCCGCGGCGATCAATCAGGCGGTCAGGGATGTGCTGCCCGAACTTTTAGAGGATTTTCAGGTCGTGCATCTGTGCGGTAAGGAGAAGGTGGATAATCTTTTGCTCACCACTCAGGGCTATAAGCAGTTTGAATATGTGAAGTCTGAGATGAAGGATATCTTTGCTATGGCGGATATCGTGATCTCCAGGGCGGGTGCCAATGCGATCAGCGAGATCTTAGCGCTCAAAAAGCCGAATATCCTGATTCCGCTTCCCGCTTCCAGCAGCAGAGGAGACCAGCTTCTTAATGCAAAATCCTTTGAGTCTCAGGGGTTCAGTATTGTGATCGATGAGGATGATCTGACCAATAAGCTGCTCCTTGAGAAGATACAGGAGTTGTACTTTAACAGATTTACCTATATTGACGCAATGAAGAAGAGCAGTCAGCGCGACGCGATCGGGACGATCATTGGATTGATTGAGGATACGGTCAATGCGTCGTAAAAAGTTTATGTTGTAAAACAGGGTGTACAATACGGCACCTGAATATATGAATAAAAAGGAGGACGAGATGAGTAAAGTTACGTTTGATTATTCAAAAGCGGCATCATTCATAGGGGAAAATGAAGTAGAATCTATGAAGAAGCTTGCCCTGGATGCGAAAGAGGTACTTGTGGGCAAGACGGGTGCGGGGAATGATTTTCTGGGATGGATCGATCTTCCCGTAAATTATGACAAGGAAGAGTTTGCCCGGATTAAAAAGGCGGCAGAGAAGATTCAGAGCGATTCCGAGGTGCTTGTGGTGATCGGCATTGGCGGTTCTTATCTGGGAGCCAGAGCAGCTATCGAGTTTCTGCGCCACAGCTTCTATAACGTAGTGGACAAGTCTATTAGAAAAACACCGGAGATCTATTTTGTGGGCAACTCCATCAGCTCTACTTATATTAAGCATCTGATCGATGTGATCGGCGACAGAGATTTTTCCATCAATATGATCTCCAAGTCCGGTACGACCACCGAGCCTGCCATTGCATTCCGTGTATTCAAAGAGATGGCAGAGCAGAAATACGGCAAGGATGGTGCGGCGAAGAGAATTTACGCGACTACGGATAAGGCGAGAGGTTCCCTTAAAAATCTTGCCAATGAAGAGGGCTACGAGAGCTTTGTAGTTCCGGATGATGTGGGCGGTCGTTTCTCTGTACTGACAGCGGTAGGTCTGCTTCCCATCGCAGTGTCCGGTGCAGATATTGATAAATTGATGGAAGGCGCTGCAGAGGGTAGAAAAATGGCGTTGGAGGCTCCTTTCGAGGAGAATGACGCGGTAAAGTATGCGGCGCTGCGTAACATTTTGCTGAGAAAGGGCAAGGCGATTGAGATTCTTGCCAACTACGAGCCCAGCGTGCATTATGTATCCGAGTGGTGGAAGCAGCTTTACGGCGAGTCCGAGGGTAAGGACCAGAAGGGTATCTTCCCGGCAAGCGTGGATCTTACCACAGATCTGCATTCCATGGGACAGTTCATTCAGGATGGTTCCAGAAATATGTTTGAGACGGTTCTGAATATTGAGACCAGCAGAGAGGAGATCATCATCGGCGAGGAGCCGGTGGATCTGGACGGCTTGAACTACCTGGCGGGCAAGAATGTGGACTTTGTCAACAAGAGCGCTATGAACGGCACGATCCTGGCACATACGGACGGACAGGTTCCGAACTTTATGATCAACATACCGGAAGTGAATGAGTTCTATTTGGGTGAGTTGTTCTACTTTTTTGAGTTTGCCTGTGGCGTCAGCGGATATCTCCTCGGTGTGAATCCGTTTAATCAGCCGGGTGTGGAGAGCTATAAGAAGAATATGTTCGCGCTTCTCGGCAAGCCGGGTTATGAGGCGCAGAGAGAAGAATTGCTTAAGAGATTATAAGTGAAGTAAAAGGCACCGGGAAATGGCAGTTAATTAAGCTGTCTTTACCCGGTGCTTATTGGTTGAATTATTCTTATAAATGGCTGCATGGAAGAACTAGCGAGGATATAATAATGAATACAATAGCAATGGATGATAATCTTGACAATTATTTTAAACTTATTGGTACATAC
>CAMWMO010000179.1 GCA_947175305.1 uncultured Lachnospiraceae bacterium | reverse complement strand
GGGTTTCTATATAATCGTATTCAGCCGATGAATGAGAATATATTGAAATTTATTGAGGTTCAGTCAGATTAACGGTCGAGATACTGTCAAGAAAAAATACTTGACACACTTCCCCCATTATTGTACAATGCAAAAGTCGGTTACTGTTCATCCAAAAGACAGCCGACAGAGGCCGGGCATGGAAAAGATCGTAGAACAGGGTTTATTATATGATTTTTATGGAGAACTGCTGACCAGGCATCAGCAGGAGATCTACGAGAGCGTTGTGTATGAAAATCTTTCTCTGGGAGAGATCGCGGAGGCACAGGGCGTAAGCAGACAGGCGGTGCACGATATCGTCAAGCGCTGCGACAAGACGCTTCTGGGCTATGAGGAGAAGCTGAAGCTGGTAGCCCGGTTTGAGAGTATCAAGGAGAAGATTTCGCAGATCGATCAGCTTTCGGCACAGTATGAGAGTGGAGAACTGGCGGATCCGTCATCTTACGGATCAAGGATCAGGGAGTTGTCTTCCCGGATCATGCAGGAATTGTAGGCGTATAGAAAGGCGTAGGCTATATGGCGTTTGAAAGTCTGACAGATAAACTGCAGAATGTGTTCAAGAATCTGAGGAGTAAGGGCCGTCTTACAGAGGAGGATGTCAAGGTCGCTCTGAAAGAGGTTAAGATGGCGCTTTTGGAGGCCGACGTCAATTTTAAGGTGGTCAAACAGTTCGTCAAGTCCGTGGAAGAGCGGGCTGTCGGCGCAGATGTGTTAAACGGCTTGAATCCCGGTCAGATGGTCATTAAGATCGTGAATGAAGAGATGGTTTCTCTGATGGGCTCCGAGACCACGGAGATTGCCATGCAGCCGGGAAAAGCGATCACGGTCATCATGATGTGCGGCTTACAGGGTGCAGGTAAGACCACTACCACGGCGAAAATTGCCGGGAAGTTAAAGTTAAAAGGGAAGAAATCTCTGTTAGTGGCCTGTGACGTGTACCGTCCGGCGGCTATCAAGCAGTTACAGATCAACGGCGAAAAGCAGCAGGTGGAGGTGTTCTCCATGGGAGAGAACCACAAGCCTGTCAATATCGCGAAAGCGGCTCTGGAGCATGCGAAGAAAAACGGTCATAACGTAGTCATTCTGGATACGGCGGGCCGCCTGCACATCGATGAAGAGATGATGGCGGAGCTGCAGGAGATCAAGGAGAATGTGGAAGTCCATCAGACGCTCCTTGTGGTGGATGCCATGACCGGTCAGGACGCCGTCAATGTGGCCAAGGACTTCGATGAGAAGGTGGGCATAGACGGGGTGATCCTTTCCAAGATGGATGGCGATTCCAGAGGTGGTGCCGCACTTTCTATTAAGGCGGTGACCGGCAAGCCAATCCTTTACATCGGTATGGGCGAGAAGCTCTCTGACTTAGAGCAGTTCTATCCGGACCGTATGGCCAATCGGATTCTGGGCATGGGCGATGTGCTGACGCTGATCGAGAAAGCCCAGCAGAATCTTGACATAGACGAAGAGAAAGAAAAAGAGATGGCTGCCCGCATGAAGAAGGGGAAGTTCGACTTTGAGGACTACCTGGAGAGCATGAAGCAGATGCGCAATATGGGCGGTCTTTCCAGTATTCTGGGCATGATGCCCGGCATGGGCAAGCAGATGGCGGATATCGAGTCGGCGGTGGATGAGAAGCAGCTGGCGCGCATGGAGGCGATCGTGCTGAGTATGACGCCTCAGGAGAGACAGAATCCTAAGCTGTTAAATCCAAGCAGAAAGGGACGCATTGCGAAGGGAGCCGGTGTGGATATCGCGCTGGTCAATCGGTTTATCAAGCAGTTTGAACAGTCCCAGAAGATGATGAAGCAGCTTCCGGGTATGATGGGCGGCAAGAAGGGCCGCGGCCTGGTCGGCGGTATGGGCGGTATGAAATTCCCATTTTAGGGTTTCAAAAATAAATTACATTTAACAAATTTTTTTACAGGAGGCAAAGAAAAATGGCAGTTAAGATCAGATTAAGAAGAATGGGACAGAAGAAGCATCCTTTTTACAGGATTGTAGTAGCAGATTCCAGATCCCCCAGAGATGGCAGATGTATCGCAGAGATCGGTACTTATGATCCCAACACGGATCCCAGCACCTACAAGGTAAACGAGGAGGAAGCGAAGAAGTGGCTTGCCAACGGTGCACAGCCCACAGAGATCGTGAGCAGAATCTTCAAGACGGTTGGTGTGACAAAATAAGAGGGTTTCAAGTCGCTTTTGGAGGTGGACTATGAAAGAATTAGTGGAAGTGATCGCAAAAGCTCTTGTTGAAAACCCGGATGAGGTAGTGGTGACACAGAAGGAGGAAGGTAAGAACATTATCGTGGAACTCCATGTAGCGCCATCCGATATGGGAAAGGTCATTGGCAAGCAGGGACGCATTGCAAAGGCGATCCGCTCTGTTGTCAAGGCGGCATCATCAAAAGGAAATAAGAGAGTGGATGTGGAGATCATCTGACAGATCAGCCTCACGGGGATTCTCCGTGAGGCGTTTTACATGCAGGAGTTATTTATGAAAACAGAGAAAAACGACGAATTACAGGTGGGTGTGATCACCCAGACACACGGTATCCGCGGGGAGGTCAAGGTATTTCCCACCACGGACGATCCGAATCGATTTAAGAAGCTGAAGGAAGTGACGCTGGCTGCCGGAAAAGAGCGTCTGCCCATGGAAATAGAGGGCGTCAAGTTTTTTAAACAATATGTGATATTGAAATTTAAGGGATATGATTCCATCAATGATATAGAGAAATATAAGCAGGGAAAGCTGCTGGTGACAAGAGAGCATGCGGTCAAGCTGCAAAAGGATGAATACTTTGTGGCGGATATGATCGGTATGCAGGTGGTGACGGACGAGGGGGAGGACTTCGGCGTCCTGAAAGATGTGCTCGCAACCGGAGCAAACGACGTCTATGTGGTGAGCAGGGAGGACGATAAAGAAGTGTTGCTTCCCGCGATCAAAGAGTGCATCAAAAACGTGGATATGGAGCGCCGTATTATGGAAGTTCATATCATGGACGGGTTAATATAAATGGGTGCGTGCTGAACTTTATTATGTGAGGAAAATATAGAATGATAAATTTTCACATTATGACGTTGTTTCCGGATATGGTCCTGCAGGGACTGCACACCAGTATTCTGGGCAGGGCGGCAGCGCGGGGCGATATTGCTATAGAGGCGGTCAACATCAGGGATTATACAACGGATAAGCATGGCAAGGTGGATGATTACACCTACGGGGGCGGCGCGGGCATGTTGATGCAGGCGCAGCCGGTCTATGACGCGTATCAATTCGTTGTTGACCGGATTGGTCGAGAGAAGAGACACCGCGTCATCTATGTCACGCCACAGGGGAGAACCTTTCATCAGGAAAAGGCAAGAGAACTGGCGAAGGAGGAGGAACTGATCTTTCTGTGTGGACACTATGAGGGAATCGACGAGCGGGTGCTGGAGGAGATCGTCACCGACGAGATCTCTCTGGGAGATTATGTGCTCACCGGAGGAGAATTAGCGGCTATGGTGATGGTGGATGCCATAGCAAGGCTGGTGCCGGGGGTTTTGCACAATGACGAGTCGGCGCAGACGGAGTCCTTTGGCGACGGACTGCTGGAATATCCGCAGTATTCCAGACCAGAGATCTGGCATGAAAAGAAGGTCCCGGAAGTGTTGCTCTCCGGAGATCACGCGAAGGTAGATGCCTGGCGGCTTGCGCAGTCTCTGGAACGGACGAGACAAAGACGGCCCGATCTCTACGAAAAGTATCTGAAAACACACCCGCCGGTGGGAAAAAACGGTGTAAAAGCTAAAAAGAGCTGAAAAGAGCTGAAAAGAGGAAAAATTGCTTGCATTTGTACCCGCGATATGGTAAGTTAATAATGTTGTGAAGAAGGATGGTCCTCTGTTACAGACGTATTAAGAACATCCGGAGCATATCAGGAGGAAAATTATGAACGACATCATCAGAGAAATTGAAGCGGAACAGTTAAAGGAAAACTTAAGCGACTTCCATGTAGGCGACACCGTTAAAGTGTACGGTAAGATCAAGGAGGGTAACCGCGAGAGAATCCAGGTGTTTGAAGGAACCGTCTTAAAGATCCAGGGCGGCGGGAACAGAACCACCTTTACGGTACGTAAGGTATCTAACGGCGTAGGCGTCGAGAAGACCTGGCCCATGCACTCTCCGAATGTGGAGAAGGTAGAGGTTGTCAGAAGAGGTAAGGTGAGACGTGCTAAACTGAATTACCTGAGAGATCGCGTCGGTAAGAAGGCTAAAGTCAAAGAACTGGTTAAATAAGCGAAAGAGATGATGAAACAGATACCTCAGAGTGATTTGGGGTATCTGTTTTTACCATATGGGAAACGGAAACAGTAAGAGGGCGAAAGATGGCGAGAAGAAAGGGCTTGACCTTTTATCAGAAAAAGAAAAGGCTTAATCCGAAGATCATAAAGGATATTCTGGAGATGCTCGTGGGAAGCGCTGTTGCTGTTTTTCTGGCTTTTGTCATTATCTTTTCGGTGGGGATGCGCACCAGTGTGGTGGGGGACTCTATGGAGCCTGTACTCTGCAATGGACAGGAAATTTTGATGAACCGTATTATCTACAGGATCTCCATGCCAAAAAGGGGTGATGTCATCGTTTTTTTGCCAAACGGAAACCAGAATTCCCATTTTTATGTGAAACGTGTGGTGGGACTGCCGGGCGAGACGGTACAGATCCGGGACGGAAGTGTATACATAGACGGCGTATTGCTTGCGGAGGATGAGAGTTTGGAT
>CAMWMO010000178.1 GCA_947175305.1 uncultured Lachnospiraceae bacterium | reverse complement strand
CAGCTCTACAAAAAGCGTCCCCGCCAGATAGATGGACAGATAATCCGTAGCGTAACCGATGGTGGCGTCACTTGCACCGAACATATAAAGTAAGGGTCTCTGAAAGGCGTAAAAAAAGACCATCAGCAACACCGTACAGATCACAAGAAAGCTTGTGCTGTTTCCCAGTATCTTCTCCGCGTGCTCCCGGTCTCCCTTACCCAGCCAGATTGCCGCCAGAGGCGCCGCACCGTTACTGATAAAGGCGGAGAAAGCCGAGACAAACATGGTGATACAGAAGGTCACGCCCACGCCCGTCAAGGCGTTTGCCCCCACGCCTTTCATATGCCCGATGTAAATGCGGTCAATGATGCTGTACAAGATATTGATGATCTGCGCCACAATGGCGGGCAGCGTCATACTCACCATCAGTCTGCCCACTGAATCTGTAGCCATCCGTTCTTCCCGGGTCTTTGCCGCTGCGCCCGCCATGGTTCCCACTCCTTTGTCTTGCATAACAGCACTGCATCTGCTACGATAAACACAGAAAACACTGCATAATATTACATTATACCAATGTGCCCGCATTTTGCAACCGACATACAGGAGATAACTATGAAAACACACACGAAAACACTTGCGAAGCTCTTCAGTGCGGCAATCGTACTTGTGGCTCTCAATATCCGCTCCGTCTGTACCTTCCTGTTTTATGCAGACCGGATCGACACTCTGTTCCCTGCCGCCTGTGCCGCCGCAGAGTTTGTCTGTTATCTTTTGCTTTTATACATAAACATTTTCCCTACACTGACGATACGCAAAGTCTCCACGACCCGCAATCAGATCCTGGAAAACGGCATCGCTCTGCTCCAGATCTTTCTGGGGACGACCGTGCTTGAGATCATATGCTGCCTCACCATGCTCATCGTGGGGCTGCCCGGCTACGACACCGGCTTTAGTCAGCCCTTTTTCTGGCTGAGACAATTCGGGCTGGCCTTTCTGGTAGAATTTATCCTTTTCTGGAACGGTATGATACGCGTATATCTGACCTCGGTGCAGCTCGGTATCCGCTGGCGTGTGATCGGCGCCCTCTGCGGCCTGATCCCGATCGTGCATCTCTACATCCTCTTTAAGATCATTCAGATCACCCAAAACGAGGTAATCTGTGAAAATGAAAAATATCTGCTCAATCAAGTGCGCGCCGAAAATCAGGAATGTCTGACAAAATATCCCCTCCTGCTCGTTCATGGCGTATTCTTTCGGGATTTCCGTTTCTTGAACTACTGGGGCAGGATTCCGGCGGAACTGAAAAGAAACGGCGCACAGGTCTACTACGGCAGTCAGCAGTCCGCCGCCTCCGTGGCCGCCTGCGGTGAAGAACTGGCTCAGCGCATCCGTCAGATTCTGCAGGAAACCGGCGCAGAAAAGGTCAATATCATCGCCCACTCCAAGGGCGGGCTGGACAGCCGCTACGCCATCTCCAAATGCGGCATGGCCCCCTGTGTGGCCTCCCTGACCACCGTGAACACCCCTCACCGGGGCTGTATTTTTGCGGATTATCTCCTGGAGCATATCCCCGACAACGTCTGCGACAAGGTGGCTGCAAAATACAATGCGGCGCTGACTCTGCTGGGCGACCACGAACCGAATTTTATGGAGGCCGTACAGGATCTGACCGCCTCCGCCTGTGCACGCTTAAATGAAGAGCTGCCAGACAGCCCGGAGGTATATTACCAGAGTGTCGGCACGAAAATGAACCACGCTTCCAGCGGCAGGTTCCCCATGAATCTGTCCTATCCGATGGTAAAGCATTTTGACGGGGCCAACGACGGCTTGGTCGCTGTGGACAGCATGAAGTGGGGCGAAGAATTTATCTATCTAACCGTGCCCGAGGGCCGAGGCATCTCCCACGGTGATATGATCGATCTGAACCGGGAGAATATTGCGGGATTTGATGTGAGGGAATTTTATGTAAACTTAGTTGCAAATTTAAAGAACAAGGGGTATTGATTCGCCCCTTGTTCTTTGGTTGTCTTACTAAAATCATATCTATGACAGGAATGATTGCAGGTTCTGATTCAGGTTTTCCGCAAGTCCTTTCAAATCCGAACTCAGTTCCTTAATACCCTGAATTTCCTCCTGCATCTGTCCGGCCGCAGAAGCCGTCACCTGAGCAGTGCTC
Organism: uncultured Lachnospiraceae bacterium; assembly: GCA_947175305.1. Classification (GTDB taxonomy): domain Bacteria; phylum Bacillota; class Clostridia; order Lachnospirales; family Lachnospiraceae; genus UBA3282. Next base: position 2,655 of record CAMWMO010000178.1, on the reverse strand, counting down.
ACATTGGTCATGGAAGACTGTGCAAGTTCCTCAATCACATCAGACATATTATCCTTGGCACGGTTCATAGATTGAATATTCTGCTGCATAGTATTCTCTTTATCCGTCACCATAGTGATGCTGCGATCCAACTCCCCAAAAATATCTCTGGTTCTGAGAACACTATCCTCCTGGGATTTCAATACTTCTCCGACCAAATTCATCGCTGCAAGATTTTGTTCCGTTTTCTCTACCAGCTCTCTAATGTTATCTCCTATCTGAGCCGCCGAATGATTGGATTCCTCCGCCAGCTTCTGAATCTGCTGTGCTACGACAGCAAATCCTCTGCCGCTCTCCCCGGCTCTGGCTGCCTCTATACTGGCATTGAGAGACAGAAGGTTTGTCTCTTCCGCAATATTGGTAATGTATTCCGTTACACTCATGATCTGCTTAACCGCTTCATTGGTCGTATCCGTCTGACTTCTGATATCCCTCACAGTATCTTGCGCTCTTTGGCTGCTTTCTTCCAGTTCATGCAAAATAGCTGCACTCTCTTTCGCCATATGTTCCATATCTCTGGAAATATGATTGATTCCGTCAATCTGCAAAAGCATCTCATCTATTGCCTGTTTGGTCGCTTCCACATCCTGTGTGGCCTGCGCTGTTCCGTCCTGCTGACGATTTGCCGTGGATTCAATCTGCCCTATACTCTCACTCATGCTCACGGCCGCCTGTGTGGTGCACTCAGCCGTCGTATTCAGTTTCTCAACAGCGTCTGTCAGCTTCTCCGTTCCATGACGGATATCATTTAGAATATCATATATTTTCAGGCGCAGTTTCTCAGTACAAGAAGCCAGATCCCCAAATTCGTCCCGCCTTTTGTTCCCTACCAGCCGTTCATCTTCAAACTGCCCGTTGGATACCTGTAAAAGCACCTCCCGCACGTTGTGAAGCACCTTTGTCAGACCGCCGATATACCAGTAGATAAAACCGCCTACCACCAACAGCACCGCCAGTGCAATCAAAACACTGATCAGAATATATTGCTTGATAATACTGCTAAACTCATCCGTCGGTAGAGACGCCATCATTGCACCCGTCACGGTGCCATCACCCGGCTGTACGATAGGAATCAGATAAGCATGACACATTTTCCCGTCAATCTCGATATTGCGATACCAGAGCTGCGCTCCCTGATGCAGCGTATAATTAGTAATGTTTTCACCCGTCTGCATGCCATACCACCTGTCACCGTTCTCATTCATAATGGAAGTCATGACAGCCGTGTCACCAAAGAAAAATGTAATATCCGCACCGGTCTGCTCTTTCAGTTCATCAACAATTCCTGTCTCTCCGGAAATATTAAAATTCATGCCTCTCCAGACATTACCGTCCGCTTTCATGGCATAATCCCCGTATCCCTGGCTGTTATACAGACTCATCGCAGCCAGTGCATTCGATTTCAAGCTGTTCCTCGTTTCCTTGTACATACCGTTCTCAAACTGGATTAACCCGACAAACAAAAGCAGAACGCCATACACCAACATCGGAATACAGTACAAGGTGAACATTTTCTGTTTAAATTTCATATCTTATCTCCTACATGGAATCCGCGGTAATCACTGTCACACCCGTATCCGTTTTTGTATTTGTATCAGTGTAAGTTCCCTCCATCGCCTGCACGGCAATCACCATGCCGTCATGCCCCATGCGTTCCGGATTCTGCTGCATAGTCGCATAGGCGGTTCCGTCTGCGATCAGGGCAAGCATCGCGTCAGAGGTATCAAAACCTACCACCAGATCATCTCTCCCTGATTCTTTGACTGCTTCTCCGATTGCCACGGACGTTCCTTCATTGGTCCCGAAATATGCCACGTAGCCTTGTCCCTGTCCGGCCGTCACGGCATTCCTGATATTACTTGCATCGTCCATCATATATACAGTATCCGCCAGCACAAAATCTGTCCCCTCAAAGGCGGCGCGGAATCCGTTCTCTCTCGCCACGCAGGAAGCTGTGTCCTGTGTTACGCCCATAACGCCAATGGTGCCTGATGTAATGCCCTTTTCCGCAAGCGCAGTCTTCATACTTTCAGCCGCGGTCCCTCCCGCTGCCTCATTGTCGGTTGCAAGCGCCGTCACACAATCAAAACTTGCCGCGCTGTCTACATATATAATTTTACAACCAGCTTCCGCCGCTGCCTGCAGACTGCCGTTGACACCCTCCGCACTGTTTGCCGCGATCAGAATGGCATCAGCCCCTTCCGACACCGCCTGATCTATGCAGGCACTCTGCAAAGCATCGTCATGCGTATCCGGACCGATCCACCTATATGTAATATTTCCCAGTTCTTCCGCCGCCTGCCTGCAGCCTTGGTCAATCGACTGCCAGTAACTGTCCGCCAAATCCATGGTGATCAGATACACCGTATGCGCCTCACCGGAGCCCGCCGCCTGTGCAGCCGGCTCCGTCTGTGCTTCACCCGTTGCCGCTGCCTCTACCTCTACACCACCATTTATTGCCGCCGAAGGCTGCATGGGTGTATCCGGCATAATAATTTCAGGATCACCGGTCTGTCCGCATCCGATCAGCATAAATCCCACTGCCAGCGACAGACCAATAATTTTTTGTGATTTATACATGTCTTGGCCTCCTTTAATGTGAACTATCTCTATAAC
>CAMWMO010000177.1 GCA_947175305.1 uncultured Lachnospiraceae bacterium | reverse complement strand
GCTACTGCACCGTGGTGCGGGTAGTTCTTCTCGATCAGCACGTGACGGTAGAATCTGCCCATCTCAGGGATCGCGAACACGCCGATACCACCGAAGGACTTGGTCGCTACAGGAAGCACTTCACCCTCTGCCACATAAGCACGCAGGATATTGTCAGCCGTGCTCTGCAGACGATAGAAAGTGATGTTGCCGGGCACGATATCGCCTTCCAGCGTACCCTGGGTCACTTCCTCAGGCAGAGATCTCGCCATGATCATCTGATACTCCATGCTGCACTTTGACAGCTTCTTGGAGCAGGTATTGCCGCAGTGGAAGCCCATGAAGGTATCGGTAAACTTATAATCAAACTTGCCCTCGATGGACTCTTTGTACATATCCTTGGGCACGGAGTTATTGATATCCAAAAGGGTTACGATATCATCGCTGACAGCCTCGCCGATGAACTCACTCAGGCAGCCGTAGATATCCACTTCACAGGAAACCGGAATGCCTCTGCCGGTAAGACGGCTGTTCACATAGCAGGGCACGAAGCCGAACTGCGTCTGGAATGCGGGCCAGCATTTGCCTGCGATCGCCACGTACTCACGATATCCCTTGTGCTCCTCAATCCAGTCGAGCAAAGTCAGCTCATACTGTGCCAGCTTAGGCAGGATGGTGGGCTTATTGTTGCCGTCGCCCAGCTCTGCTTCCATATCCTTCACCACATCTGCAATACGGGGATCTCCCTCATGCTTGTTATATGCTTCGAACAGATCCAGCTCGGAGTTCTCCTCGATCTCTACGCCCAGGTTGTAAAGCTGTTTGATGGGTGCATTACAAGCCAGGAAGTTAAGCGGTCTGGGACCAAAGGAAATGATCTTTAAGCTGGAAAGCGCTGCAACCGCACGAGCGATCGGAATGAACTCATGGATCATGTCTGCGCAGTCATCCGCATCCCCTACAGGATACTCGGGAATATATGCCTTCACATTGCGCAGCTTTAAGTTGTAGCTGGCATTGAGCATTCCGCAGTATGCGTCGCCGCGGCCCTGGATCAGATCATTCTGGGACTCCTCAGCGGCAGCCACGAACATCTTCGGGCCCTCAAAGTGCTTTGCAAGCAGAGTCTCGGAAATCTCGGGACCAAAGTTGCCCAAGTATACGCAAAGTGCATTACAACCGTTGTCCTTAATGTCCTTCAGCGCGTTCACCATGTCGATCTCGCTCTCGATAATGCAGACCGGACACTCGTAGATATCAGCCGCATCATACTTCTTCGTGTAAGCCTCCACCAGGGCTTTTCTTCTGTTGATCGCAAGCGATGCCGGGAAACAGTCACGGCTTACAGCCACGATACCAATTTTTACTTTCGGTAAATTGTTCATATTTATTATCCTCCTTTTACCAGGTCTGCCTGGTTTTCTACATTTATATACTTGTGCGGAGAATGCCTTTTTGGGGCATTCTCCTGTGCGAGACTTAGTAACTCTTGGCGAAACAGCCTTTGCTGTTGAGTCTTAGAGTTACTTCTCGCACGATTCTCTGATATCAAGATTCTTTCCTACCAGTCCGATGTGCGCGCCTGCATCGAGGCCGCCCTCCGCATGACCGATCAGCCATTTATTCTGTGCCGTGATCAGAGAATCTTCCCATCCGTCATGGGACTCCTTCAACGGATAGTTCGTCCCCGCAGGAAGCACGATACCTACCTTAAAGCCGCCGTCGTCTGCACTGCAGGGCGCATAGTGCAGGGTGGTCGCATAAAGCTCCACCGCCGTGCCCGCCGTCACCAGAAATGCCTCCATCTTAGCGGTATCATAAGTAAAATCATCGGTGACATCCTGCTGCATGCCCACGATCAGCACAGCGTCCGTAGCCGCCACATTGATCTCGGAACTCCTGTGATACTCCACCGCATTTAACTTATAGTTATGACCGTTGCAGTATCCCACCTGGATTGGCAGTTCCCCATAGCTTCTCCTCTGCAACTCCTTCGCGCTCTGCGTCGCCTCCAGCTCTGCAATAGAGGGCTCATATGCCACTCCCTCCGGCAGAGGCGTCTTCTCTTTGATCGCATTCACCAGATCTGTGAAGTCGATCCCTTCCACTACCCGGCCATACTTCCGAAATGACGGATCTGTCACTTTTTTGATCTCCATACTTCTCCACTCCCTTCCTCGTCGCAGGATCAGCATCCTATTTTAATTTTTTGAACAGCTCTTTGCAGGTCGGATAAATCTGCTTAAACTGCTGGTATCTCGCCTCGTACTTCTCTACCAGTGCGGGCTCCGGATCCACGGTATCCACGATCTTGACGATCTTAGCCGCCGCTTCCTCCACATTGGCGTATTCACCGCACGCCACTGCCGCCAGCATTGCGCCGCCCATGGCAGGCCCTTCCTCACTCTCGATCACATCCACCTTCAGATTCATGATGTTGGCGATCATCCGCTTCCAGAGCAGACTCTTTGCACCGCCGCCGCAAATCTTCGTACGCTCGATGTGGATTCCCAGAGATTTCGCCACTTCCAGTGAATCACGAAGTGCAAATGCCACGCCCTCCAACACTGCCTGTGTCATGTCCGCTCTGGAGGTATCCATGGTCATGCCGATGAAGGTACCTCTCGCGTCCGGATCGTTGTGAGGGGAACGCTCTCCCATCAGATAGGGCAGAAAATACACATGGTTCTCACCAAGCTTATCATCGGTGATCGCTTTCTGCTCTTCCCCGTACGCCTCGGTGCCGATGATATCGTCCATCCACCACTTATTGCAGGAAGCCGCACTGAGCATGCATCCCATCAGATGATAATGACCGTCCGCATGGGCAAAGGCATGCAGAGCATTGAACTTATCTACGCCAAACTTGTTGGAGGAGATAAAGATGGTGCCGCTGGTGCCCAGAGAGATATTGCACATGCCGTCTCCCACAGTGCCGGTGCCCACTGCCGCCGCCGCATTATCGCCGCCGCCGGCCGCCACCTTCACATTCTCGGAAATTCCCAGTTCCTTCGCGATCTCCGGGAGCACCGTCCCCACGGTCTCATAGCTTTCGTAGATTTTCGCAAGCTGTTCTTCCTTCACGCCGCAGATCTCGCACATCTCCTTAGACCAGCAGCGATTTTTCACATCAAACAGGAGCATGCCGGAAGCGTCGGAAACGTCCGTGCAGTGCACGCCTGTCAGCTTATACGCAATATAATCCTTGGGAAGCATGATCTTTTTGATCCGGGCAAAGTTCTCAGGCTCCTTGTTCTTCACCCAGAGCACCTTCGGCGCGGTAAAACCGGTGAAGGAGATGTTCGCCGTATATGCCGACAATTTATCCTTACCGATCACATTATTTAAGTAATCACACTCCTCCGTGGTTCTTCCGTCATTCCACAGGATCGCAGGCCGGATCACCTCGTCGTTCTCGTCCAGAATGACAAGTCCGTGCATTTGACCGCCGAAGCTGATTCCCGCGATCTGGCTCTTATCCACACCGGCGATCAGCTCCTTGATTCCCGCAATACTCTGCTCATACCAATCCTCCGGCTTCTGCTCAGACCAGCCCGGATGCGGGAAATACAAAGGATATTCCTTCGATACGATGTTGACGATCTTACCGTTTCCCTCCATCAAAAGAAGCTTCACGGCACTGGTTCCCAAATCCACACCAATATACAGCATATTGATCCCCCAATCTGTTAAAATTTTCTTCCGTGCCCGTGCACGTTACTCTTAACTTTATGATAATCTGTCCCAGACAGAAAAGCAAGACCGTATATTTTTTTCGTAATATTGTACAAAATGCCGAGGAACGCATTGTCTATTTCCACCCGATATGCTACGCTTATGCTATCAAAATTACGAAAGGATAATCCGACCATGGCAACCATCAAGGAGATCGCCACCCTCGCAGGCGTGTCGCGGGGTACGGTAGACCGCGTTTTAAACCATCGCGGCGATGTCAATCCGCAAACAGAAGAAAAGATCTGGGAGATCGTCAAAAAACTCGACTACAAGCCGAACAAAGCGGGCATCGTCCTTGCTGCCCAAAAGAAGAACCTGAAGCTTGGCGTAGTGCTCCTGGGTGTGGGTAATCCTTTCTATGACGACGTACTCCTTGGCGTACACGAGAAGGCGGAAGAACTGGAAGGCTACAACTGCAGCGTCCTCATCCGGCAGACGGAATACAGCCTGAAACAACAGCTGTCCGCCATAGATGCACTTCTCTCGGAGGGTATCAACGGTCTTGCCATCTCACCTTACAACGATGACGCCATCCGGGAAAAGATCAACAGCCTCTGCGACCAGGGCATCCCTGTGGTAACGCTGAACACCGATATCGAAAACTCCAAGCGCCTTGCCTATGTGGGCAGTAATTTTTTCCGTTCGGGAGAAGCTGCTGCCGGCCTTATGCGTCTTATGACCAAAGACGAAGTACATGTGGGTATCGTATCCGGCTCCCGGAACATTCTGTGCCACACGGAGCGTATCGCCGGCTTCGCTCAGGTGATCCGTTCCCATCCCCACATCCGCATCGCGGATATCGTCAACAACAACGACGACGACACGGAGAGCTATACGCTGACAAAACAACTGCTTACAGACCACCCCGAGATCAATGCCTTTTATTTTACTGCCGGCGGTGTCTATGGCGGCTGTCGTGCCATCGAAGCTTCCGGCCGAAAAAGCGACACAACTGTCATAACAAACGATTTGGTACCCACTACACGCGAGTATATGCAAAAAGGGCTGATTGCAGCTACCATCTGCCAACAGCCCTTTCAACAGGGATTTCTTCCTCTCTCTATCCTGTTTACCTATCTGACCACAGGGGAGAGCCCTGCTTC
>CAMWMO010000176.1 GCA_947175305.1 uncultured Lachnospiraceae bacterium | reverse complement strand
TGCCAGATGAGATGCTGATCACAGCCAAAAAGGACGGTTTTTCCGATAAATATCTGGGTCAGCTTCTGGAGATCCCGGAGGCGTCCATAAGAGAGCGCCGCCTTGCGCTGGGCGTGGAGGAAGCCTGGGAGGGCGTGCATGTCAGCGGCACGGAGAACAGCGCTTATTTCTACTCCACTTATAATGCGCCGGATAAGAACCCTGTGAATGAGGACAAGCCCAAGATCATGATCCTGGGCGGCGGTCCCAACCGTATCGGACAGGGAATCGAGTTCGACTATTGCTGTGTTCATGCGGCGATGGCACTGAAAAAGCTGGGCTTTGAGACGATCATTGTGAACTGTAACCCGGAGACAGTGTCCACCGACTATGACACTTCCGATAAGCTGTATTTTGAGCCTCTTACTCTGGAGGATGTGCTGAGTATTTATAACAAGGAGAAGCCGTTAGGGGTGATCGCGCAGTTTGGCGGGCAGACGCCGCTCAATCTGGCTTCCGAGCTGGAGCAGAACGGGGTCAGGATCCTGGGCACTTCTCCCTCCGTCATTGACCTGGCGGAGGACCGTGACCAGTTCCGCGCCATGATGGAGAAGCTGGAGATTCCCATGCCGGAGTCGGGCATGGCCACCACGGTGGAGGAGGCCCTTGCCATTGCGGCGAAGATCGGCTATCCGGTGATGGTGCGTCCTTCCTATGTGCTGGGCGGCAGAGGCATGGAGGTAGTCTACGACGATGAGAGCATGACGGAGTACATGAATGCGGCGGTGGGCGTGACGCCTGACCGGCCGATTCTGATCGATCGTTTCTTAAACCATGCGCTGGAGTGCGAGGCGGATGCGATCAGCGACGGCACACACGCTTTTGTGCCTGCGGTGATGGAGCATATCGAGCTTGCCGGCATCCATTCCGGAGATTCGGCCTGCATCATTCCCTCCGTGCATATTCCGGCGGAGAGTGTGGAGACCATCAAGGAGTACACCAGAAAGATCGCGGAGGAGATGCATGTCAAGGGCCTGATGAATATGCAGTACGCCATCGAAAACGGCAAAGCTTTTGTGCTGGAGGCCAATCCCAGGGCATCCCGTACCGTGCCGCTTGTGTCAAAGGTCTGCAATATCCGTATGGTGCCGCTTGCCACGGATATTATTACCGCAGAGCTCACGGGACGGCCGTCTCCGATCTCTGAATTAAAAGAACAGGTGATATCTTATTATGGCGTGAAGGAGGCAGCGTTCCCCTTCAATATGTTCCCGGAAGTAGACCCGATCCTGGGGCCGGAAATGCGTTCCACGGGCGAAGTGCTGGGATTATCCCGCTCCTACGGGGAAGCCTTCTTCAAGGCGCAGGAGGCGGTGCAGTCCAAGCTTCCGATGGAAGGAACGGTGCTGATCTCCGTGAATAAAAAGGATAAGGACGAAGTGGTGGAAGTGGCGAAGAGTCTGGCGGAGGACGGGTTTAAGATCGTAGCGACGGAAGGTACCTACAATCTGATCACGGCAGCAGGGATTCCTGCCATAAAGGCCAAGAAGCTTTACGAGGGCCGGCCCAATGTGCTTGATATGATCACTAACGGCGATTTTGACATGATCATCAATTCTCCTGTGGGGAAGGACAGCGTGCATGATGACAGCTATCTGCGCAAGGCGGCGATCAAGGCAAAAGCGCCCTACATCACTACAGTTGCGGCGGCAAAGGTGACGGCGGAGGGCATTCATTACCTGAAGACACACAAGAGCAGTGAAGTGAAGCCTTTGCAGGAACTGCACAGCGAGATACGAGACAAATCATAAGAAATTAAAAATAAGTTTGACAGATTCAAAAGACTGTGATATGCTATCTGAAAATTTCAATAGGAGACAGAAATATGTGTAACGTCAATCGAGTCCAGTTTATGGTCATTATGTCTATTTGGCAGATTTTTCAGAGTACGGTCACAGCCTGAGGGCGGCGAAAAGCCCGCGAGCGCATGGCCGGAAGACGGAAAGTCTTATTTGGCTATGCGGGAATCAGGATTCAAATAGGAATGAGAACCGCATGGGAAATGCACGAAAGTGTATGGAACAGATGGTTCTCATTTTTTTGCGCGTATAAGCAGAGTCAGAAGACGACAGAGGAGGAGACAGCAATGCAGGCGATCAGAGTGGAAAATTTATCGAAGACATTTCGGGTGAAGAAAAAGGAGAAGGGCATGGCGGGCAGCATTAAGGCGATCCTGCATCCGCAGACGGAGAAGATTCAGGCTGTGAACGGGGTTTCTTTTCAGGTGGAGGAGGGGGAGATGCTGGCCTTTATCGGTCCTAACGGCGCGGGGAAGAGTACCACCATCAAGATGTTGACGGGAATCCTCTATCCCGATGGCGGCAGGGTGGAGGTGCTGGGGATCGACCCGACGAAAAAGAGAAAGCAGCTTGCCTATCAGATCGGTACGGTGTTCGGGCAGAAGGAACAGCTCTGGACACACCTGACGCCCTACGATAATTTCCGGTTTTTCGGGGCTATCTATGACCTCTCGGAGAGGGAGGCGGAGGTGCGGATCGAGGAATTGGCGAAACGGTTTGAGCTGGGAACTTTTATTGACACACCTGTCAGAAATTTATCTCTGGGGCAGCGGATACGCTGTGAGATCGTGGCATCCCTGATCCATAAACCGAAGGTACTGTTTCTGGATGAGCCTACGATCGGCTTAGACCCGGTAGTGAAGGAAAATATCCGTTCCCTGATCATGCAGATGAATCGGGAGGAGCATACCACGATTTTCCTGACCAGTCATGATGTGGGCGACATTGAGAAGCTCTGCAGGCGTATTATCATCGTGAACGCCGGGCAAATCGTGCTGGATGATTCCATGAAGAAGCTGAAGGAGCACTATCTGCAGGGGAAGGGTGTGGAGGATTCAGCGGCTTCCGATGTATCATTGGAGGACATCATTATGGATGTTTACAAGGCAGAGGGAAGGACGGCGGCAGTATGAGAAAGTATATGGTGATTTATCGATCCGTTCTGCTGGAAAACCTGCAGTATGCGGCGAATGTGGCAATGGGATTTTTAGGCTATTTTGTCTTTATCTTTATTTTTGTGAAACTCTGGGGATATATGTATCGGACGCCGGAGGAGCTGATCGCGGGTTATACGAAGGAACAGATGATCTGGTACGTGATGATGACGGAGATGCTTTTTTTCGGCTCCAACGCCGCGTCTGTGGCCAGAGAGGTGGCAGGAGATATCCGGGGCGGCAATATTGCTTATCTGATGAACAGGCCCTACCACTATACGTTGTATATTCTGGCAAAGTACACCGGTGAGTGGAGTGTCAGGCTGCCTATGTACGTAGCGCTGGCGGTGGTGATCGGTATGGTGATGGTAGGGCCCCTGCCGCATTTTCGACTAACGGCAGTCTGGGCAATGGCACTGTGTGTGATCCTGGGGCTTACCATCAATGCGGTGTTTAAGATGTGTATCAGCCTGTTCTCTTTCTGGATTGAGGATGCGACGCCTTTTCAGTGGTTGTATGACAAGCTGATTCTGGTGGTGGGAATTCTGTTTCCGGTTGAGATCTTTCCTCAAACATTACAGCCGTTACTGAAATTGACGCCGATCTATACGGTATGTTACGGGCCCGCTAAGCTGATCGTGGATTTCAGCCCGGAAAAATGTCTGGAGATACTGGTGGTGCAGATCTTGTACCTGATGGTCGGCTGTGAAATGATGTTTCTGATCTACAGAAAGGGGGTTAAGAAGCTGTATGTTAACGGCGGTTAAAAATCAACTGCGGGTATGTCTGCTTTCCCTTAAATACAATATCATGCGGGAGATGGTGAATAAGGTTACGTTTCTCACCAATGTCTGCTTTATGGTGCTGAACAATGCTGCGCTTCTGGTACAATGGTTTATTTTGTTTCGGCTGCGGGAGGATGTGGGGGGATATACTCTGCGGGAAATTATGCTGCTCTGGGGGCTGACTGCGGCGTCCTTTGGGCTTTCGCATATCCTGTTTGCGAGGGTGTTTTCCCTGTCGGAGTTGATCATAAAGGGGAAGCTGGACGCCTATCTGGTACAGCCCAAAAATGTGCTGGTCAGCGTGATCACCTCGTCCACCGATATTTCGGCGATCGGTGATCTGCTGTATGGGGTGGCGCTTGCATGCGCCTGCAGCCCCGGCATAGGTGGGTTTTTCCTGTTTCTTCTGTTTACCGTGACAGGGACGATCGTATTCACGGCGTTTGCCCTGCTGATCGGCAGTCTTTCTTTCTGGTTTTTGCGGATGGATATGCTGGAAAATCAGGCGGTTATGGGCATGATCAGTTTTGCCACTTATCCGGATGGGATTTTTCAGGGGATTTCCCGGTTTTTGCTGTATTATATCATTCCGGTGGGGATGGCGGTTTGGCATCCGGTGCATATGATAAACAGTTTTCACGCCGGGACATTGTTTACCGTGCTGGGATATGCCCTCCTGCTTTTGACGGCGGCGGTATGTGTGTTTTATCGGGGCCTTAGGAAGTATTCTTCCGGAAACCTGATGACGGCAAGAATGTGAGGCTGGCCCGGTAATGCCAGGAGGCTGGCGGCAATATAAGATTTTCCTTTCCTTTCTTCACTATCCATGGTAAAATGCTTTTGCGTGCTAAAGCGTCACAGTTATGTAAAACGTGCGAAAAAGGAGAAATGGTTATGAAACAAATGAAAAAAAGGTGGGGCATGTTTGTGCCGACAGTGCTTCTGTTGGTGCTGGCATTTTCTACCACGGTATTTGCGGCGGAGGAGGAGATCGAGTATGTTCCGGCTCTCCATGCAACCTTCTGGGCGCTGGTTCCCGCTATTGTAG
>CAMWMO010000175.1 GCA_947175305.1 uncultured Lachnospiraceae bacterium | reverse complement strand
ACAGAAGGAGAGCGGAAGTGACTCTGAAAAAAAGATTGATCATGATCCTTGTGACTGTCCTGATCGTCGCCGGCCTTTACGGGGCGGGCAGATTCGGTATGATGGTGTGGCAGGCGGAGCCTGAGGAAGAGGTGGAGGAATCCCTCTTCGGCCATCGGGAGACCTTATATTTGTGGTATGCGGACGAGGGACTGACAGATTATTTGAACAGTGTGGCGGTCTCCTACAGTGAATTTCAGGATGAGGTGCGCGTGATTCCGGTCTATACCCAGGGGTTAGAGTATCTGGAGACGATCAACCAGGCTTCTCTGCAGACGGAGGAGGTGCCGGATCTGTATATTGTCAGCAACGATTCGCTGGAGAAGGCGTATCTAGCGGGGCTGGCCGGTGAGGTGAAGCTGCCGGAGGGTGTGCTCCCCATGGAAGATATGCTGCCGGAGGCGGCAGTTCATGCCGTGACATACCACGACAAACAGATCGGTTATCCTTTTTATTATGAGACAAGCGGCCTTCTTTACAATAAGACTTATCTGGAAGAATGGGCGAAAGCCCAGATTGTGGCCGAGCGGGATCAGGTTGCTGCGGAAGAAAACCAGGAGCAGGCGGACAGCGGCGACGTGGAGGAGGAGATCACGGAGGCTGCGGCGGAGGAGGAAATATCCGAGGAAGAGCTGGCAGCGAAGCTGGAGGAAGCGATCCCTGAGACCATAGACGAAATCTTATCCTTTGCTGATGTCTATGACGCGCCGGAGCAGGTAGAGGCGGTCTTTAAGTGGGATGTATCGGATATTTTCTATAATTATTTCGTAGTAGGAAAATACATTGATGTGGGCGGTACAAACGGCGATGATGCGGATTCCATTCGGATCTATAATGAAAATGCGATCCGTGCGCTCAGAGTGTACCAGAATCTGAATCAGTTTTTCTCCATTGACACCAAGGAGATCAGCTATGATGGCGTTTTGCAGGACTTTCTGGATGGAAAGATCGTTTACACGGTGGCCACCACAGATGCGCTCTCCAGGCTGGAGGCGGCCAGGGAAGAAGGAAATTTTAGCTACGAATTCGGAGTGACCAGGGTGCCGGATGTGAGTGAAGAACTGGAATCCGCATCCCTTTCTGTGACGCAGTGCGTGGCAGTTAACGGCTATTCCATGAAGAAGGAGATGGCCAATGATTTTGCGGTGTATCTGACACAGTATGACACGGACGGGCTCTACACAAGAACCGGCAAGCTTCCCGTGTTCTGTAATGAGGGCGGGAAGACCTACGAGGATCCCAATGCGGCGGCCTTTCTGGAAGCGTATGCCGGTTCGGTGCCTATGCCTAAGATGATCGAAACCAGTAATTTCTGGGTGGAGCTGGAGATCGCGTTTGCCAAGATCTGGGGAGGAGCAGACGCCAACGATGAGCTGCGGGCGCTGTCTGAGCAGATCATGAGCCAGGTGCTCGGGGAAGAGTATACGGAGGAGTACATCGATGTTCCCGTTCCCGTGGAGGAGACCGAGGAAGAGGAGCTGGAGGAACCGGAGGAGCAGAAAGAATAGCGCCGGCCTCTGCGCCATATGCGAATGAAAAGTATATTTTTTGACCTATATGGTCAACCTAAACAAGACGGGAATCACCGTCTTGTTTTTTCATGGGGTACATTTTGAGTTTATATATACATTACAATGGGAGGTAGATCATGCTTGGATTTTGGATTGCGATCATATCGGGCGCACTGATGAGTGTGCAGGGTGTTTTTAACACGCAGGTCACGAAGCAGTCGGGAATATGGGTCACCAATATATTTGTGCAGCTTACCGCACTTTTAGTCTGCCTGGCTCTCTGGCTTGCCACGGACAGGTCCTCCTTTGCCACACTGATGAAGGTGGAGCCGAAATATATGCTGCTTGGCGGGGCCATCGGCGCCTTTATCACCTACACGGTCATTAAGAGCATGGAGCAGATGGGGCCGGCGCGGGCGGTTATGTGTATTGTGGTCTCTCAGTTGATCATCGCTTATCTCATAGAGGTGTTTGGGATGTTTGGTGTGGAGAAGCAGTCGCTGGAGGGAAGGAAGATTCTGGGAATGGGAATAATGATCGCGGGAATCGTTATTTTTAAGTGGACATAGGACAAGATTTATTTTACAATGAAAATACGGCGCGTAGCGGGAACTTCCTGAAGGGCAGAAAAGCCCGGAAGGGAGACTATGCAGCGAACAAAAGTGTATAGAGAAGAATGTAAACAAATACGGAAAATACGGCTGATTGGGCTGTTGTTGGCAGGGCTGTTTTTTTTGAGCGGCTGTACGAAGAAGGAAGAACTTCTTCTTCTGAGTGGGGAGACCACTGCCGGGGAGGAAGCTTTTGAGAAAGATTTTTCCGAGGAGATTGGAGAGACAGTTACCGCAGCTTCTCAGGAAGTAAATGGAGAAGATGAGCCAATCCAGCCGGAGAGTGTTTCGGAATCGGAACTGCTCTGTGTACATGTCTGTGGTGCGGTGATGCGGCCGGGCGTCTATGAACTGCCGGCGGGGTGCCGTGTTTATGAGGCGGTACGGGAGGCCGGCGGTTTTGCAGAGAATGCGGATCAAAATTATGTAAACCAAGCACAAACATTGCGGGACGGTGTGAAGCTGGTCATTCCCACGAAGGAAGAGGTGGCGGCGTTTTCTGCGGACGGAGACGGCAGCACCAGGGCGTTAGCCGGTATTGTGGACGGATCGGCTTGGGAGATAGAGACGGGAGAGTCCGGAACGGCGTCGGACGGCAGGATCAATATCAACACGGCGTCGGAAGCGGAATTGTGTAATATACCGGGAATCGGCGCGACACGGGCCGCAGCCATTGCGGCATACAGGGAATCCCACGGCAGTTTTCAAAAGCCGGAGGATATCATGAAGGTAAGCGGCATCAAAGAGGGTCTGTACGGGAAAATAAAGGACAGCATCAGGGTGAATTAAGACAGAATAAGGCAGGCAGGGCAGAAAATATGGCACAGAAAATTTTGGTAGTGGATGATGAAAAATTGATCGTGAAGGGAATCCGTTTCAGTTTGGAGCAGGACGGTATGGAGGTAGACTGCGCCTATGACGGAGAGGAAGCTCTTAAGCTGGCGGGAGAAAATGCCTACGATATGATCCTGTTGGATGTCATGCTACCTAAAATGACAGGTTTCGAGGTGTGCCAGCAGATCCGCGGTTTCTCCAATGTGCCAATCATCATGCTGACGGCAAAGGGAGAAGATATGGATAAGATCCTGGGACTGGATTACGGCGCCGATGATTATATCACGAAGCCCTTTAATATCCTGGAAGTGAAAGCCCGGATTAAGGCGATCACACGCAGGACGAATCGCAAAGTGCCGGAGAAGGAGGAACCGGTCAAAATACTGGAGCGGGGAGATATGCGTCTTGACTGCGAGGGCAGACGGGTCTATATTGAGGATCGTGAGATCAATCTGACAGCGAAGGAGTTTGAGGTGCTGGAGCTTTTGATTAAGAATCCCGGCAAGGTTTACGGAAGAGGAGAGCTTTTAAAACTGGTGTGGGGTAACGATTATCCGGGAGACCTGCGGACCGTGGACGTACATATCAGGAGACTTCGTGAAAAGATTGAGAAAATCCCCGGAGAGCCCGCGTATGTGAGGACTAAGTGGGGTGTGGGATATTACTTTGCATAAATTCAGTTTACGTCAAATTACATTCTTGAGAAGCCTGAAAGCGCGGATCTTTTTGATCCTGCTCCTCGTCGGGCTGATTCCCTGTTTCATTATGCGCTATGCGATCCTGCAAAATTATGAACAGCGTGCGGTCAATGTCAGGACCTCTGACATTACGACCCAGCTGAGGATCCTGGCGAATCATCTGATCACCTACCATTATCTACAGGACACTTCCTCGGAGGTCATCAATGCGGAGCTGGAGCAGCTTTCCAATCTGTATGACGGCAGAGTCCTTATCATCAACTCTGACCTTAAGATCGTGAAGGACACCTACGGCATCAGCGAGGGAAAGACGATCATCTCAGAGGAGGTCATCCGCTGCCTGGGGGGAGAGAGCACCAGCAGCTACGACAGAGGAAACGGGTATATGGAGATGACCATACCGATAACAGAAACGGTGGAGGCGGATCTCCCGGTGGGTTTCGGGGAACCCTTTGATCTGGTGCGGGGCGTTATGCTGGTGAGTGCCTCTAACGACAGTATCATCGCTACCATGAACAGCCTGAACCGGCAGGCGGTAGTGGTAGAGTCGATCGTGGGCGTGCTTATTTTTGTGGTGACGCTTCTGGTATCAACATTTCTTTTTCGGCCCTTTAAAAAGATCACACAGGCTTTGGATCAGGCACAGGAAGGGTATACGACCGATCCGATCTCCGTGACGGAATGTATCGAGACGGAGCGCATAGGTGACGCTTTTAACCGGGTGCTTGGCCGCATGAAAATGTTAGATGATTCCAGACAGGAATTTGTCTCGAACGTGTCTCATGAGCTGCGCACACCGATCACTTCCATGAAGGTGCTGGCGGATTCCCTGATCACGCAAAAGGATGTGCCTTTAGAGGTCTATCAGGAGTTTATGACGGACATTGCGGCGGAGATCGAGCGGGAGGACAAGATCATCAACGATCTGCTCTCCTTGGTGAAGATGGACAGAACCTCGGCGGATCTGAATATTTCTCAAGTGGACATCAACGCGCTGGTGGAACTTATCATGAAGAGACTGCGTCCCATCGCCATGCGCCGGGACGTGCAGCTTGTGTACGAGAGTCTTCGCCCGGTGACGGCTTCGGTGGATGAGGTCAAGCTTACGCTGGCGCTCTCGAATCTGGTGGAGAATGCGAT
>CAMWMO010000174.1 GCA_947175305.1 uncultured Lachnospiraceae bacterium | reverse complement strand
GTACTCTCTTTATGCTATAATGATACAGATTGATTCATTTATAACAAAATACTTCGCGCCAAAATGCCATATAAGGAGGAAAACATAATGCGAATCATGAAAAGATGGCTTACCGCCATACTTACCATATCAATAGCGCTTTGTGACTGCAGCAGTATCTCCGTATTAGCAGCCGAGAATAGCGCCGAAGCCGAATCGTCGATTTCGGAAAACAATACTGTTTCCAACGAGACTCCGGATGATAGTGATTCCAACTCAGATGACGATGTAGATATTAGTGATGCGGATATTCGTATTGATGATAAAACTTCCGAAACAAAACCCGAATTACCAGCCTTACATATCGGACAGATCAAAAAAGACGAAGAACTTCCCGACCCCAATGACACCGACTTTGCATATGATCTGCCGGTTTCTTTTGAAATGTCAGATCATATCGTATTGTTTGTCAATTACAACCTGAATGCGATCTTGGAAGAAGAAAACGGTGCGCTTGTCTGGAGCATTCTCCGCGGGGAAAAAGAAATGACGCCGGGCAGTACCAGTCTTGTCGATGAAGAGGACGATTGGACAGATTTTGATGCACTCTCCTCTTCTCCTTATTTTACACTGACAGAAAACAAAGATAAGGAAAGCGATTACTATCAAACTGTTGAGCTTGCGCTCAAAGATACCGCAGAACCGGACGCCTACGACTACTACATCCGGGCGGCTTATTATCCGGAAAATGAAGGCGTCCAAAACGAAACGTTTTTTGCGGCGGCAACCATTCCGTTTCTGCCCACAGACAACGCAGATATAGAACAGACACAGGAAGATGTCACGGACACAGAGGAAGTTCCGGCAGATTCCATACAGGATGATGCATCCGTCTCCGAAAATACTACTGCTGATGAAGAAGCTCTGCACGATGAGCTTGATGCGGAAGAAAACGATTCGAGGGAGGCCTCGGAATCTGCAGATACAGAGACCCCGGAAGACAATTCACTGTTGACGGAAATTGTTTCTCTATCCGAAAATCATACGATGGAGGATACTTCTGCTCTTGCCGAAGATGATACAACGCCGGAAGCTGAGGAACCTGTCATTACATCGCTGACATTAGACCAAACATCTATCACCTTGCAACCGAAAGACACCGTACAGATCATTGCAACAGTTGATCCTGCTGATGCGCTGGATGCTGTTCTGTGGGAAAGCAATGATGATACCGTCGCCACTGTAAATGAAGAAGGTCGCATAACCGCTGTTGCGGAAGGCTACGCAAAGATCACTGCGTCCTGCTATGGTAAGTCAGCTTCTGTCATGGTAGATGTTGTACTCGACAAAGATAATCCCGAAAATCCCAATAACGGTAAACTCCTCGATCTTTCCCGCGGTATCCGGGTAGCAGGTTTCCAACAGGTAAGCGATGATCTGGTTTATAACGGACAGAAAATCACACAGAACCTCCGCGTTTATCATGGAGAGACCCTGTTAAAAGAAAAAACAGATTATACACTGAGCTATAAAAACAACATAAACGCCGCTGAGTGGAATACCGCCAAAGCCCCCAGCGTGACCATTACCCTAAAGGGTCAGTACAGCGGCAGCGTAACCTTGTATTATACGATCAAGCGCTTAGATATCAACAAGATCGATATTTACAGTGCTGAAAGTAAATCCCCGGGCTATGAACAGGCTGTCAATTACAGTAAAAAACTGAACATTCCCAATCCTGTTCTGTCCTATGGCAAGAAAAAACTGACCGTCAAAAAAGATTTTATTTGTAATTACACTAAACCGGGTACCGGTTTACTGGCATTACCGACTGACTATAAAAACGGGGATGCCTACGAGACAGGAAAGGTATACTCTTACACTGTTGAGGGAACCGGTAACTTTACAGGCTACTTCCCCATGCAGCTGGTTGTTCTGGCAGATAAAAGCCAAAATTTCAGTTCCGCATCGATCAAGCTTGATCAAAATAAGTATCTGTATCGTGGAGAGCCTTTAAAGCACGATGATGTCAAGATTACAGAGCTTAAAATTGGCAAAGAAATTTTACCTGATACTCTTTATGATTACGAAGTCTGTGCATACGGGCTTGAAGGCGCTTATGTGAAAGTGTATCCTTCCGAAAAAGGTGTTGCCGCCGGTTATCACGGCTGTAAACAGGTGAATCTGAAACTGGAGGGTGACCGGCAGATCAAAGATGCTCAAAAGGGAGAAAACTGGAAGGAAACTATACTCTTCTCTCAAAAAACCGTGGATAAAAACGGCGGAATGTTCCAGCCACAAGATCGTTTACTTGTCTTTAAAACAGGGGAAACAGAGGATACCCTTAGAGAAGGGATCGATTATACCATAAAGTACAGCAATGCCAAGAAGGCCGGAAAAGTAACTGTCACCTTTACCGGAAAAGGTCGATACAAGGGTTCCTTGAAACTAACATATACTATCGACCCGAATTGTGACCCGAAGGATCTAAAGATCATCTGGGGCGAAAATGTCACCAGAGATACGGATGGAAAATATACCGTCTCTTATCAAAAAGGCGGCGCATCTCCTGCCCTCTCTATCAGAGATCAGGATTATACGATTTTAAACAGCAAAACGGACTATTCAGTAAAATTGAGCGGCAATAAAGTACCGGGAGAAGACCCTCTGATCTGTACAATTACCGGTAAAGGTAACTATAAGGGATATACAGAAACCGTGGAGTTTAAGGTGGTAAAAGCTGACATCCGCAAGGCTGTTCTGTCTGTTTTGGATAAACCTTACGACACAAAACCGGATAAATGGCAGGCCGCCGTCACAGTCACAGATGTGAACGGAAAGAAACTGGCTGCGAAAACAGATTATGATAAAGATATCATCTACACCTATGCAAATAAGGAACCCAACTCAATACCTGATATAGGTACCGCCGTCACTGTTTCCGTAACGGGTGCCGGCTACTATGAGGGCACGCTTACCCTTGAGAATGCCTATAAGATCTATGACAAAGCAAATGATATCAGTAAATTAAAGGTTAAAATTGACGATCAAATTTATACCGGAAATGAGATCACCTTAACGGAGAAGGATATTCATTTTTACGCTACGAACGATGACTTGAAGAAGGGACAAAACGAATTAAAATCCTGTTTTGAGATCGTTGCATCCGGATACCAAAACAATATCAAAGCAGGCACCGCAAAAGTCACGCTACACGGCATCGGAAAATACGGCGGAACTAAGACTTATTCCTTTAAAATCCTGAAAAAACCATATTTGAAAAACAGTGTAAAAGGAATCACGCTGGACACTAACAACCTTACGCTTTCTATGATAGAATTGCAGGATGCAAGTTCACAAAAAGGATTGCTTACCGCTACCATAACATCAGAAAGTGACGAAAAAATAGCAAACTCTACGATCATATGGACTTCTTCCAACAATAACATTGCTACCGTAGAGGTTCTGGAAGAGAATATTCCCGGCACTGACAGTACTACTAATGCCACTACTTCTTCCAGCACTGTCCGTATCAAGGCAGAAAAAGAAGGCAGCGTAACGATTACCGCCACTTCGCAGGATGGCAACAAGAAGGCAACCTGTAAAGTATCGATTACCAATCAACCGGTGTTCAAAGAGGACGGGCAGACAATCGAGCTGAAAGAAATAAATGAAACCTATCAGCTGACGCTACAATATGCGCAGACAGATGACACCGCAGGAACTACTGCCCCAGTGAAATGGGAAAGCAGTAATCCGGACGCGGTATCCGTGGATGATAAAGGTCTTCTCACCATGAAGAAGCCTGGCGTCGCCATTATCACAGTAACCGTGAGTAAATACAAGTTTACCGGACAGTGTTATGCGATTGCCGTAGACCCGAATGAAGAAAAGCCGGAAGGAAAGGTACTCACCTATAAACAAGAGCCGGGCACTACGGATGACACACCATATATCAACGAAAAATTAAGAGATTGGGAATGGAATCCAACCAAATATGATTGTATGTATATTCCTGCCGGTGTTTATCATATTGACGCTGTCGGCGGTGGAGAAGATGCACTGGGTCACGGCAGATTTGGTGGTATCGTTTTGACAAGTAATCAGACGCTGATCATGTCGCCCAGCGCACTGCTTATAGCGATTCCAAACAAGGAAGAAAATTCCCGTGTTATATATGCTTTCGGCCGCGATAACATTACCATTTCCGGCGGCCAGATCATCGGCGAAAGCAAGGGCCATAAAGGTACCGGCGGTGAATGGGGACATGGCATCCAGATCATCGGCTGTACAAACGTTCATATCAGTGACGTGGAGGTTTCTCAGTGCTGGGGCGACGGCATTTATCTGGGGCTGTACGATGGCTGGGATGATGATGGAAACAAAAAGCAATATTTTAGTGACGGTATAACAATTGAAAATTGTAATCTTCATCATAACAG
The DNA here is from genome assembly GCA_947175305.1 of uncultured Lachnospiraceae bacterium. Lineage (GTDB taxonomy): Bacteria > Bacillota > Clostridia > Lachnospirales > Lachnospiraceae > UBA3282. Next base: position 440 of record CAMWMO010000174.1, on the reverse strand, counting down.
AAGAAACAATCTTTCCATTACGGATGTAAGTAACGTTAGAGTAAATAACTGCCAGTTTAACTATGCGAGCGGGCACGACCCGCAGTACGGTATTGATATTGAACCCAATATAGCGGGATACACCTGTGAGCATATTACAATATCCGATTCCACATTTAAGGGAAATGCCGTCGGAACCATTCAGATCCTCGGACAGAAGGGTGCCCATGTGAAAGGCGTCACGATAGAAGGCTGTAAAGGCGACAAAGCGCCCGTCAAAGCGGCGGGATTCGGTGGCGGTGGCACTGTGAGTGACGTGACAGAGAAGGACAACAATTGGAATTGGAATGGAAATGGATGACCAATCCGTAAGATAAGAGGAGCAGACTAACCGGTCTGCTCCTCTTTCACAATATAGATACTATGCTGTTTTTATTTTGTGTTTATCAACCACATATGTC
>CAMWMO010000173.1 GCA_947175305.1 uncultured Lachnospiraceae bacterium | reverse complement strand
TAAATCCATATAATATATCACCATTTTTATCAAAAATAATTCGATAATTTCCAACTCGATCCGAAACTGCAGAAATATAAAAAAGGTGGAATGCTGCAATCATCAGCGTTTCCACTACTTTTATCGGAATAAAAAGAGCGCGAGACGGGACTCGAACCCGCGACCCCGACCTTGGCAAGGTCGTGCTCCACCAACTGAGCCACTCGCGCATATATCCGTACCTTATCGCTCGGACATTTATTAATATACTATAGGAATATTGGTTTGTCAACACTAAAATTTGTTTTTTGAAAAAGATTTGACAAATAGAGAAAAAGGTGTATTATGTTTGATGGAAATGAAAAGAAGAGAAGAAAAATAGTGAGGAAAAAGAAATGAAAGTAATGAATATCGACAACCCTGAAAAATTTTTTGAGGTGATAAACCAGTGTAAGGGCACGGTGGAGTTAGTGACTACGGAGGGAGACAGACTGAACTTAAAGTCTCAGTTGACCAAATATGTGGCGCTCACCAAGCTTTTTGCTGACAATGCGATTCCTGAGATGGAGCTTGTAGCGCATGACCCTGAGGATGTGAATCGTCTGCTTAACTATATGGTAAACGCGAAGTAAACAACTATGCATAATGAATTGACAAAACAGGATATCCGCAAGATGGAGGAAGAAATCGAGTATCGTAAGCTCGTGGTGCGAAAGGAAGCCCTAGAGGATGTGAAAACGGCCAGAGCCCACGGAGATCTGAGCGAGAACTTCGAGTATCATGCGGCTAAGAAAGTAAAAAATCAGAATGAGAGCCGCATCCGCTATCTGGAACGGATGATAAGAACTGCCGTAATCGTCTCCGACGAGTCCGCAGAGGATGAGGTAGGAATGAACAATACGGTGGAGGTTTTCTTCGAGGAGGATAACCTTACCGAGACCTATAAACTGGTGACCACGGTGCGGGGCAATTCTCTGGAGGGGTTGATCAGTACGGAGTCCCCGCTTGGCAAAGCGCTGCTGGGTCACAAGGTGGGCGATCGGGTTTATGTGGAGATGGCGAACGGCGCCGGTTATTATGTGGTGGTGAAATCTATCGAGAACACCACGGATGATGGAACGGATAAGATAAGGAGCTTCTAATGTAATTAGAAGTTCCTTTTTTTAGCCCATACTTGTTTACATAACATTGAAAAACAAACGGTTCTGTAATAATCTGATTCCGGTCTGAATATACCTTAAAAAGAAGTGACAAGCCTTGGATCTTAAGAAAAGCGGGAGGACAAGAGGTATGTATGAGAACAGGACTGTCTCGGAAACGGTGCGGGGATTACAGACAGACATGAAGAATGGCCTGTGTGAGAGTGCGGTCGCAGAGCGGCGGGCGAAATACGGTCTCAATCGGCTGAGAGATCAGGAAAAGAAAAGTCTTGCCAAACGGATCATGGAGCAGTTAAATGACCCGCTCATCCTGATTCTGGTGGTGGCAATGGCGATCTCCATGATGCTGTATGAGTTCGGAGACGCGATCATCATTGTGGTGGTGGTGGCGTTGAATGCGACGGTAGGCATCATTCAGGAGGGAAAGGCCGGAAAAGCGGTGGAGGCATTGAAACAGACTTCGGAGCCCAGGGCGCTGGCGCTTCGGGACGGCGTTAGGGTGACGCTGTCGGCCGAGGAGCTGGTCCCCGGGGATATCGTCCTTCTGGAGGCGGGGAACAGAGTTCCGGCTGATCTGAGATTGATAGAGAGTATAGGGGTTTTTGTAGAAGAGTCTACCCTTACGGGAGAGTCTGTGCCGGTGGAGAAGGACGCTGGTTATGTAGAGGAGCGGGAGGCTGACAACAGCAGCAAGAATATGGCCTATATGTCCACCTATGTGACCAGAGGCCGTGGCCGTGGCGTGGTGGTGGCTACGGGGATGGACACAAAGGTCGGTCATATTGCGGACATGCTGCATGGTCATAAGGAGAAGCTGACGCCTTTGCAGGTGCGGCTGGGAGAGCTGGGAAGGATCTTAAGCGCTTTGGCGGTGGGCATCTGTGTCCTGCTTTTTGGGGTGGCGGTGCTGCAAAAGCGGGATGTGGGTGAGATGCTGCTTACGTCTGTATCGCTGGCGGTGGCAGCGGTGCCGGAAGGGTTGCCAGCCATTGTGACGATCGTATTGGCGCTGAGCGTATCCCGCATGGTGAAGGCCAAAACCATTGTCCGGAAGCTTTCGGCGGTTGAGACGCTGGGAGCGGTGGAGGTGGTATGCTCGGACAAGACGGGCACGCTGACCCAGAATAAAATGACGGTGACAGAGTGTTATCTGGATGGCAGGCTGATGGAGAGAGGTCGTCTGGAACCTTTTTTTCAGGAAGTCCCTGCGGAGGGCGAGCCCCATTCCTGTGCCGGGCATTTTCTTCTTTGCTGTGTGCTGTGCAACGACGGTCAGCCGGAGGAGAGCGGGGTGGGAGATCCCACAGAGCTGGCGCTTCTCCATATGGCAAAATCCTGCAGTGTGACGGTAGAACGGATCAGAGAGCGGTATCCCCGATTGAATGAGATCGGCTTTGATTCCGACCGTAAGATGATGACCACACTGCATCGGGAAGAGAGCGGCATGACGGCATATACAAAGGGAGCGGCGGAGAGGATTCTGGAAAACTGTGACAGACACTGGCAGGGTGGCAGAATAACGGAGCTGACCGGGTCAGAGCGTGACCGTCTGCTTCGCGTACAAAAGCAGTTGATGGGAGAGGGCAGGAGAGTGTTGGCGCTGGCCATGTCTTCCGAAGGGAGTATGGAAGAACGGAACATGGTCTTTTTGGGGTTTGTCAGCATGCAGGATCCGGTCAGGCCGGAGGCGGTCGCTGCCGTGCAGGGCTTTGCGAGAGCGGGCGTTTCCACGGTAATGATCACGGGGGACCATCCCGACACAGCTTTTTCCATTGCCAGAGAGCTAGGGATTGCCAGCCATATGGAGGAGTGTATCACGGGCAGGGAACTGGATCGCTTGAAGGAACAGAGCTTTCTGCAAAGACTCCCTCGTCTTAAGGTGTTTGCCAGGGTGACGCCGGAGCACAAGGTACGGATCGTAGAGGGCTATAGAAGTTTACATAAGACTGTGGCCATGACCGGTGACGGGGTCAATGATGCCCCTTCTCTGCAGGCAGCGGATATCGGGATTGCCATGGGGCAGGGGGGAACGGATGTGGCCAGAGGCGCAGCAGATTTTGTGCTGATGGATGACAATGTGGCGACTATACACACGGCTATACGTGAGGGCCGGGGCATCTATGAGAATATCCGAAAATCGGTGCTGTTCCTCCTGTCCTCGAATCTTGGGGAGATCCTGACCATGCTCCTCACTATCATAGCGGGTCTGCCCGCACCCCTGAAGGCCGGTTTTATCCTTTGGATCAATCTGATCACGGATTCTCTGCCGGCGCTGGCGCTTGGGGTAGACGAGAACGATACGGAGAGTCTGATGCGGGAGCCGCCGCGTAAGAAGGAGGAGTCTCTCTTTGCCAAGGGCGGACTCATGTGTGTGATCTGTTACGGGCTTGTCATTGGCGGCATCAGTCTGGCGGCCTTTTTGAAGGTTCCTTATGACTGGGTCGTAACAGAAGGACTCCCGATTAGTTTACATAATATATTGGAAGGCTTGAAAATTTCGGCGGTTCTTGCCCAGGCGCAGACCCACGCCTTTACCGTGCTAGGGATGAGTCAGCTCTTTCACGCCGTCGGTATGCGGGATGTCAATCGTTCCGTGTTCCGCATGGATCACAGGAGCAATCCTCAGATGCTGTTGGCTCTGGCGGTGGGCTTTTTCCTGCAGGCTGTGGTGACGGAGTTTACGCCGCTCATCACACTGTTTGGAACGGTGCGGCTGAGCTCTGCCGAGTGGTTGAGGCTGACAGCGTTGTCTGCCACACCTCTTGTCGTACATGAGCTTTTGGTGGCGGTAGGAATGACGGGAGCTTTAGACAGAAAGGTGTCACACGAGAGTATGGAAGGCTAGCAGGAGAAGGCACAGCCCGCAGAGCCAGGAAAGATCCACACGAAGCATACGGGAGAGCAGTCGGCCGAGAAGGTAGCCGGAAAGAAACAGGATCAGGTTAAAAAGTGTGGCGGATACCAGGAGAAGGAACCAGGGAATGGCCGCGGTGGAGAAGGCCATTCCCACCAGAATGCTGTCCAGAGAGAGCGCCGTACTTAAGAGCAGCGCCTCTCTGGCGCTTAAAACCTGCAGATCAGTCTGGTTGGCGTACTCCGGCGAGAGATAGACAGTGAAGATGATATTTACCTCTTTGATCTTACACCCCCAGTTTCCGATGAGACTGGGGCGCTTTTTTGCCAGATGGCGGATCAGGCTTTCCAGAAGCTTGGCGCAGCCCATGACTGACAGCATGGAGAAGGAAAGAAAGGGAAGTGCGCCGGAGGGCAGCAGGCGGCCGATCAGAGAGCCGAGCTGGTCTGACAGGGTGATGAAGGCTGCGGGAACACAGGCTAGGAGCAGTAGGGAGAGTGCTTTGATGTGCACTTTTTGGGTGCCGTAGGAGAAACCTGCCGTCAGGGAATCCAGAGAAACAGCGAATAAAAAGAGCAGCAGGGAAGAAAGGGCAAAAGACATGGGAGTTACCTCAATAGGGTTTTAGTATATTCTATGGGGAGGAAATGGGATGTTGAGGGGCACAGGAAATCTGAAAAGAAATTTCCGAAACGATTTACGCTTTATGAAAAAAATGGTATGATAAATAACAATAGGAGGGGAGGGCTTTCTATGGAACTTATGTTTATCGGGGCAGACCATGAGGTGACAGGAAGCTGTCATTATCTCCGTGTAGGGGAAAAGAATATCCTGGTGGATTATGGTATGGAGCAGGGGGTCAATGTATTCGAG
>CAMWMO010000172.1 GCA_947175305.1 uncultured Lachnospiraceae bacterium | reverse complement strand
GCGGCAGCGGCGGCGGGATCGTCCACCGGCAGGACGGCATAACCATACATACGGCCCGGATGCTGGCGGACTGCCTGGGCGAGATGGTCGTTCGCCATGCGGCAATAGGCTGCTGCATCTTCCTCCTTGCGAAGGTGCATGGGGGAATTGCCGCCGTAGCCAATAATTTGTGCAGTGATCCCGCTGCGGTCCATTGCTGCAAGGCGCTTCTCCCCCAGCTCGCCCAGAACGCCGGCATCGGCGTGAGCAGGCGTCTGCGGAGGGGTGTTCCCTGATCTGGCCGCTTTGGCCTGGGCGCAGTATGCGTCTACTTCTGGCACTGTATAGTGCTCTTCTACTGTGATGATCTTCATGCTGAATCCCTCCGTTTACTTGTGTGGAATGCCTGCGCGGTCCAGCTCCCGGCGTACACCCTCCTCAAAGGAAGTCGGCTCACGGCCCAGCAGCCACGTCAGGACATTGGCATTCCCGGCGATGCCGTAGCGGCTGTAGGTGTCAGCCAGCGCGCGCCAGGCTTCCATGCCGTAGCTGTCCGTGCAGTGGACGAACTGCAGCCACTCGTCGATGGGCACGAACTCCGCCTTTACGTTTGCGCCGGTGAGGCGGTTCAGCACTTCCACCTGCTCGTAGGAGGAGATATAGTCGTGGTTGACCAGCTCGTAGGTGGCATTCTGATGCCCGTCCTCGGTGAGGACCTTGGCCGCGACCTCGCCCACGTCATCCACATCCACCAGGGACAGCTTGGCGTTCAGATCATAGAAAATGCGGTAGACGCCGGACTGATACGCCGGCGCCGCGTGGAAGCCGTGGGAGTAGTGCATAGGTTGGAGGATCGTGTAATTCAGGCCGTCGCTGAGTCCCTTATAGACCAGATACTCCTCCGCTTTCAGCTTCTCCGTGTGCTGGAGCAGGGTGCTCATCAGCGGATGGGTGACGGACATCATGACGAACTGCCGCACGCCGCTCTCTATGGCGGCATCGATGCACTTCATCGCCATCTTCCCCTCATCGTAGACAAACAGCGGCGGAATGTAGAGCACCTGATCGCAGCCGGTCAGCGCGGTTTTCAGGTCCTCCATGCTTCTGCCGTCGCCGCAGAAGGTCTCGTCCGCGCCGATCTCCTTCAGCGAGGCGACTGCCGGATTGATGTCCATTGCCTTGACCTTGATGCCAAATTTTTTGAGCTGCGGGATAATGCGGTGGCCTACCGTGCCGTTTGCAGATGTTACCAGTACCATGATGTTTCCTCCCTTTGTCAAATCGTCAAATTCGTTTTGTGTACATATCCAAAAGCTCTTCCACCGAGGGCTTCGCCGCGTTCAGCGCCATGGGGAACATATGGAGGGTCATACCCGCCAACATTTTCTCATCCCCAGGCTGATAACCCAGCTCGGTCAGAGTGCCGGCGATGCCCACGGCCTTACGCAGCTGGGCGATGCGCTCACACAGAGCGTCCACACTGTCAAAGCCGATCCGCTTGGCAGAGGCTTCGATTTCCGGGCGCACCAGACTGTTGGCTTTCAGCCAGTATTCCACCGCGAAGGCGCAGCCCGCCCCGTGGGGGATATGATACCTGCCGCAGACGGCGAAGCCCGTGGCGTGAGAACCGGTGATGCCGGCCTGGGAGAAAGCGAACCCGGCGATGTGGCTGGCGGCGGCAAGTCCCGCCCGAGCCTTCTGATCGCTGCCGTCCTTAACAGCGGCCTCCAGGTTCTCAATTACCAGACGAATCGCGCACTCCGCCTGGGCATCCGTGTAGGGGTTGGCGTGGATGCTGCCAAGAGCGTCAACGGCGTGGCACAGCGCGTCAAAGCCTGTATTGGCGGTAACGGAAGCGGGAACAGAATATGTCAGCTCCGGGTCTACGATGGCCACACGGGGGATGATATGGGGGTTCATGACAATGCCGCCCACCTCGCCAGGATTGTCCCCATGAAGTCCGGCATCGCCGGTCAGCTCGCTGCCGGAACCGGAGGTGGTGGGGATCGCCAGAATGGGCAGGACTTTTTTTGCCGGGATTCCGCGCCCAAGAAACGCTTCGGCACGTACACCCTCGCCAATGGCCGCCGCCGTGACTTTCGCGCAGTCGATGGCGCTGCCGCCGCCCAGGGCGACGATGCTTTTCGCTCCGATACGCAGGGCAATATCGATGTTCTCGTTGACATTGCTCACATGGGCGTCCGGCAGGACATGGTCGCTGATTTCAATGATCCTGCCGCCCGATGCCGCCTTGACCTGCTCCGCGATCCCATGGCGCACCATGCTGGGCGTTGAGATCAGAAGCGCCTTGTCCATACCGGCCTCAGCCATGTATTTCCCGATATTTTTGATTTCGCCCTCACCGAAAATGCTCCTTGCGGGCTGATAGATTTGCCACATTTGCTTTTCCTCCTATTTCCGCTCGCTGTACTTGAAAATCACGCCCAGCGCGGTGCTCATAACCAGATAATTTCCCTCAATGACAACTTTATCGCCAACTTTGATGCCCTGCATAATTGCTTCGTCATGGGAGATGCACATCGCGTAAGTTTGTCCGTCTACGCTGTCCGAAAGCTCCACAGAGGGAAGGTTATGTACATCCAAACCGAATTTTTTGACGATGCCCGTCACCTGCATCCGTTTCTCCTCGTACTTTTGCAGCAAGGATAGATCCGCATAGAAAGAGTTGTATAGATCCTTTGCCTCAAAGGGGGCCGTCTGCTCGATGAGCGGGCAGGGGGCAAACTCCACGCGGCGGATCTCCTCGCTCGTTGGTTTTCTGTCAAAGATGACCGTCTGCTTTTTGTTCTCCACCAGCTCGCTGAACTTCATCACCACGCCAAGGGGATGGCAGTACACCAGATAGTTGGAGAGAATGGTCACGCGGTCGCCCACAGAAACCTTTTGCAGGATGCTGTCCTCCGGGAAGATGCAGTGTGCATAGCAGGGTCCGCCCGCTGTATCGGAGAGCTGTACGGTGGGAAGACCGTGCATATCCGGCGCGACGCTGACGGCTACGCCAGTTACTGAAAAGCGCTTGTCCTGATACTTTGCAAGACTGGCCTCCAGGTCCGCTTCAAATTCTGCGCAGAGCTGTTTGACTGCGAAGGGGGCGATCTGCTCTACCAGAAGCGGGGATGGTGTTGTTTGTATCTGCTTCGTTTTTTCATCGGAGGGATGCTCCGGGAAAAATTCCACACCTGCGGGAAAGCGTTCGTCTCTCATTTTGATGGTACCTCCTGATTTGACCTTGATTTGCAGCGGAATTGTAGATATAATTATTATAAACAAAAGACCGAATGATTCCTACGGTCTGAGTAACAGAATTTTTTCGGAGAAGATCGTAAAGAGTTCGTGCTATGAGTACGAACTCTTTGAAAGAAGCCGGACAAAGGAGAATGCCTGTGAAGATCAGTATGTGGATGATCCTGGACAAGCTGGAGCAGTACCACCCTCGCTATACGATTTCTGACGGGTCGATGCATCTGACAGGGATTCGTTTTTCTGCTGTTCAAGATGATACGCAGGGACAATTTGTCTGTGTGGATTGGGAGAAGCGTCCTGATGGGGAGACGTGGATCAGGCTGTTCAACGGCGGCGACGAGATCGTATGCAGCGGCGGTCTCGACGGCCTTTTGAATGACTTGATGCGTATTTTTGACTTTTACAACGCCTGGGAAGCGGCACTCTGGGAAGCGGCCTCCCACAAATCTTTTCAAGAGGTCATAGATATCGGTAACACTGTGCTGAATAACCCAATCATGATCTCGGATATGCGCGGGAATGTCCTTGCAATGAGCAGCGCTTTTGTGAATGAAGATTTAAGCGTTTATTGGAATGAATCCCGGGAGAGGCATCTGGTGCCGGACGCAATCTCCGGCGCACCGCTTCTGACGGAGAGCGGTGAAGCCGCCACATGGACAGACACCCCGGAAATCTACATCATGCCGGATGGAAGCAGGACGATCGGGGCCTACCTGACGGTGGATGGCGAACGGGTGGCGGGAATCGGCATATGGGGACGCAACCGTCCAATCACCGAAAGCGATGTGCATCTGACGCGAATGCTGTATGACGCGCTGGTCTCTGCACTGGATGCGCAAAAGCTCAGTCTTCCTCTGCATTCCAGCGCGGCCTTTTTGACGGATCTTCTTTCCGGCGCACAGTATGATGATGAATCCATGGAGGCACTGTCCGCAAGATATCCTCCCCCATGGCGGCTGATCCGGATCAATAATCCGCTTCGCAGAGATGAAATCCATCAGCATAACCTTTTACAGCGGTTCTGGGCATATCCCTGCGTTCCGTTTCTCTATGAAGACGCGGTCATCGTCCTTGCATCCAGCGGCGAAGCGCTGGCGCTGGTTGACGCTGTATTCCCCGCACAGCAGCGGCTATATAGTCAGGTGTGTATCTCGCTTCCATTCCATGATTTGAAGAAGATCCGGATGCTCTATGAGCAAAACCGATTTATCGGACAAAGGGCCGCTCAGACTCCGGGACTCTATCGCGGAGAGGATTATGCGCTGGCTCAGCTGCTCTCGCTTTTCGGAGAGAATGAACAAGCTCTCGCGCTGCTTCATCCCGCGCTGTCGAAGCTGAAACAATACGATGCCGGCAAGCACAGCAATCTGTATGAAACGCTCTACCAATACCTGGTTCATGGGCGCGGCATCCAGGCGGCGGCTGAGGCCATGCACGTCCATCGGAATACCTTTATCTACCGTCTGGAGCGCGCCCGGGAGATTACGGATTTTGATGCGGAGGATCCTGTTTCGCGGATCTATCTGCTGCTCTCCTACATGATCGAGAAGCAGGGAAATATCCATGACAGCATCACAAAGAATTAAGTAAGTAATGGGGAGACAGCAGACCAACTGGCGGCAAGAGATCATCTCTGCCGCCAGTTTACTTA
>CAMWMO010000171.1 GCA_947175305.1 uncultured Lachnospiraceae bacterium | reverse complement strand
CTTCAGAGCCCTTACAGAGCGCACGAATCTTTACGGTGCCTTCGCCAACGCCCGTCACCACACCTTTATCATCCACTTTGGCAATCTTCTCATCTTCACTGCTCCAGCTGATCTTGCCGCCCTTGGGATCCGTCTGCGCGCTCAGGGTCACCGTCTTGCCCACCGCGACCTCACCCGGGCCACTTATGGATATTTTTTGATAAACGACTTCCTCATCTTTGTCTTTATCTTTATCTTTGTCTTTATCTTTATCTTTGTCTTGATCCTTGTCGCCTTCTTCCTGATCATTCTTATTGTCAGGATCCTTTTCCTCAGAATCACTTACCGTGACAGAACAGCTGAGCTCCTGGATCATACTGCCCACCGCCACACGCGCCGTGACCGTGGTACTGCCCGGTGCCACCGCCGTGACCGTACCCTCGCTCACTGTAGCGATCGAAGAATCCCCCGTGCTCCACTCCACGACATAACGAGCGCCGCTGTTGCTGACAGATACCTTCAGGGAAGCGCTTTCGCCCTTGTCCAGCGTCAGGCTGTCTTTATTCAGGGACACTGTCACATTCTCATAAGGGTCCTCTTCCTCACCATCCTCCACCATCTTGAGAAAAGCGCTGCCGGTGATCCAGGGATCTGCGATCTTATCGGAGGACACCTTCTCATATTCTGCCGTCTCCTCCCCAATGGGAGTCTTCGTGGATTCCACCCACTCCACCGTATCCTGCAGAGCCGATTCCTGCACGGTATTCTGCTGGGTAGCCTCCTCCTTTGCCACATTGATCTCAGCTTCCGTCTTCACCTCGTCTGCCACATCTACTTTCTGATAAGCCATCTTATCCGTGACCTTAACGCTGCTTGCTGTCGAAGGAAGCTTATATTTCTCAGCTGCGCTGCCTGTAAGCGGCTGTATTTTGACATCATAAGTGCCCGCCGCGATCCCCGTCTGATAGATTACGCCGTCCTTATCGTCATCCTTCAGCGAAAAGCTTTTCGGCCCCGACACCTCCACCTCAAAGGGCACACCGCCGATCAGTTTACCAGTCTCCTTATTGACGAACTTTATCTTCATATCTGAGAGGATGGATGTCAGGTGCAGGGACACTTCCACCTCACCCTTCGTCTCACTGATCTGCACCTCTTCTTCAGGCTCGCCGGACTCTTCCTCAGGTACATTGATCATACCGCCCAGTCTGGCAGATTCCGTCACCGCAATCAGACCGCTCTCTCCGATGACATTGATGCCCTCGATCTCCTCGCCCACGCTGGCAAAGGTTGCCACCTGTTTTTCCACGGATTTCGCATGCACATAAATGCCGCCCGTGACCAGCACACCGGCAAGCACCAGGATCCCCAGAACCGCCACTGCCACGTCCAGCATACTCATCTCACCGATAAAATACATCAGGCGGGCTGCAAAACCGTCCTCGTCATCGTACTCATCGTCGTCATCTTCATAGTCATCGTCCTCGTAGTCGTCGTCTTCGTAGTCGTCATCCTCATAGTCGTCGTCTTCGTAGTCGTCGTCTTCGTAGTCGTCGTCCTCGTAATTATCCTCTTCGTAGTCATCATCGTCGTCATAGACTTCGACATAACGCTCCGGACGAGACTTTTTCGCTGAGACCGTTTTGCTTTTAGAGGCATGCGATTTCTGATAAGATTCGATCATATCATCATCCAGGCTTAAAAACTCCAGAGTGTCCTCTGTCACGCTGTCGGCATCCTCATCATCAAAACGATCATCCTCCAGCAGATCCTCAAAATGTGTTTTCTTTTTTTGCATGGTAAACTCCCATCTTATCTGTATGCTGTCGTCCTGTCGGTTCCATCGCTCGTTGGAAAGCTTTTATGTAAACCTCATTTTCTCAATAATTCCGTTTTATTGTAGCATAGAAAGCACGCAACATCAAGCCTTTTGTGTATATCTGCGCATAGGCAGATTATGTAAAGCAAAAAGCAAAAACCGGCTGCGCGATACCTGCGCGATATTTTAAACCCCTTTTCCGGGAATTTTCAGTCATATATGCTTGACTTTGTTTTCCGCAGCTGACACAATATAAGTGCAACAAACAAACGGCAGGCTTACAAAGTTATGAGAAAAGGGGAATTTTTCATGATGTACATGCACTACTGTAAGCGTTGCCATCGGGTTCACATGCTGAACGGGCATAAGCAGTTCTGTCCAAAATGCCAGGGCGCGATCACTGAACTGAAACTCAGTTACATGGACTATGTGTCCATGGACGCCGCCCAGCGGATTACTTTTTATACCTGCTGTGCCGATGAGGATCAGCTCAAAAGGCTGAGCACTACATATCGTATGTACAAGTACAGCAAATGGTACAAAGAGCGGATCCCGATGGAAAACGCTGTATCACTCGTCTGATACGAAAAGCGTGCATCTTAAGATGCACCGGAGCGCCGAGCGAAATCTTAAGTTTTCGTTCGGCGCTCTTTTTCTGCCATAAATTGTAGATTTTTGGAAAAAATCATAGTAGAATAAAGAATCAAAAGCATAAAAATCTCAGGAAAGGGTATGAATAAAATTATGGAAGAAAATCAGGAAAAACATACAAAATCATTTGCCAGCATCCACCTCATCCTGCTGGCAGTCATTGTTCTGATCGTAGGTTTTTCGGCTTATCGGCTGTACCGCTGGAATAAGGGAACGCCCTCCGACTACGATCCGAATTATCAGACCACGGACTTTGATATTGAGGTCATGGACAACCTCATCCCGCTTGCCCCGGATAAGAGAGAAGGCTTTGTTGATGACGGCGTGACCACCATCCTCTGCCTGGGCGATGATCCTTTCTCTTTAGAGCAGGGTCCCGGAGGGCTGGCAGAACAGATCGCCCAGAAGTCAGGAGCTACTGTCTACAACGGCTCCTTCACCGGCACCACCATGGCCGCCCAGTTTGCCTCCTACAATGACGGCTATATTCTGGACGCTTTCTCCTTCTCCTATGTGGCTGAAAGCCTGGCCAGCGGAGATTTTGATTTGATGAAAACCGCAGCCACCTACAGCTACGATGAGAATTTTGCAAAGACAACGCAGATGCTTGCCGACCTTGACATGAATACCGTAGATCTGATCTGCGTGATGTACGACGGCAGCGACTATGTCAACAAACGTCCCTGTGACGACCCCAATGCACCCTATGCGGAGATCACCTATACCGGCGCCCTGCGCTCCGGTGTAAAAGCGATCCAGGAGGCGTACCCGCACATCCGTATCGTGTTCATGTCCCACACCTTCTGTCACAGCATCAACGAAGAAGGTAATTTCCAGAACGGCGACCGGGCGGATCTGGGACACGGCACCTTAAGCCATTATCTGCAGAAAGAGCTGGATGCCACCATGGATGTGGGCGTATCCTTCATTGATAATTTTTATGGTTCTGTCAACGAGGATAACTATCTGGACTACATGACAGACTATATCCACTTTAACGATGCCGGCCGGGAGCTTCTGGCGCAGCGATTTGTGGACTGCATGTTCCCGGAGCTTTCACAGGCGGATGAGTAATGCAGCAAAAGACAGGAAAGGAACCGGTTTTCAGTAATCGACAGAGAATAGTGTCTCAAAGTCAAACCGTCCTATCATGGCGCGGGTCTCATCCAGAGCCCGCGTCATTTCTTCCGCACTCCTGACCTCGCAGGCGCCATCCGTAAAGCACTCCGTCATATACCGGTTGATATCCCTGTGATAATGGGTGTAATCCGCATAATTGTTCAGATCCGTCACAATATTCTCCAAATCCGGGAAATAAAACACCCGCACATTATCGTAGACAAGCACCGTGTCCGCAATATACTGATATTGCGCCATGGTCGCCTCCAGATGATTCTCCTGTATCACATCATTCCAGTACAGAATGCTGTAGGGCGGGAAAAAGAGATAGAAGGTCGTATCTGGATTCTGCTCGATATAAGGGCAGAGATTGGTGCGCAGATTCCTGTCCGTACTCTCGATATAGGCCTGCCGCTCCGCCTCCTCGCTCACCGGCTCCGACGGCACATAATTGTGCATGACCCACTGAATATTGTAATATTCGTCCGTCCACCAGCTCTGATAGACCGTAGCCAGATCCGTCTTGTCGGGATCTGCCAAAGGCCGCAGCACATAATTCAGGAACACGTCCTTATTTAGGACATACTGCACATCATTCAGATAATTGTCATCGTAGAGGTACTCAGGGATCGGATACTTGGTCTCCTCCACCCCGCCGGTGTAGGTCATCACGTCGATTCCCAGAAAAACCGCCTGTACATCATGACCGCTCTCAAAAATGATATCCATGATATTCGCCTGATCTTTGGGATAAGCGCCGCTGTAGCTTAACTTGAGCGCATCCAGATCCATCAACTCCGCAAACCAGTTCGCGTTGAAATTCACCGTCATAGAAGAACCCAAGATCACACTGTCGTATTCCATATGCTTCGCCATCCCCGGATTCTGGGAGAGCTGGTTGTCCACCAGATAGGGAAAGCTCTCCAGGGGCGCATGATACTGAAAAAAGGGATCGACCAGGACCACTGCCGACGCCGCCAGAAGAAACAGTATGAAAATAAGGGATAGCGTGGCCAGAAGCCACTTTTTACATCTGTTCATAGTTCACTCTCACATCAGAAATTAAAATACAGGAAGGTGCTGACCCCCGAAAAACTCAGCACACACCACACCGCCAGCACGGCAATCACCACCGCAGACCAGGCGCGGTATCTGAGCCGTGATGCCAACTGTGCCGCGTTTTTCCCTGCCATAGCCAGATAAAGCCCCGCCGCCAGAAGAAACGCCATCAGAATATAGCGGCTGTAGGAATAGTTATCCAGATGCAGCACTTTGATGACGTACCAGATTTCATCCAACTGGAAACACTCCGCCAGATCCTGTGACA
>CAMWMO010000170.1 GCA_947175305.1 uncultured Lachnospiraceae bacterium | reverse complement strand
GTCATTGACCAGGGAATAAAAAATGCGGATACCCCCTATGTACTGAAGATGGGCGGGCTCCTGGTGGCGCTGGGATTGATCGGACTGGTCTGTTCTATCACGGCGCAATATTTTGCGGCCAAGGCGGCGGTGGGATTTTCCGCCAAGCTGAAATCGGCGCTTTTTGCTCATATCCAGAGTCTTTCCTTTACGGAGATGGATACGCTGGGCACCTCCACCATGATCACCCGCATGACCTCGGATGTGAATCAGGTACAAAACGGCGTCAATATGGTGCTGCGGCTCTTTCTGCGCTCGCCTTTTATCGTGTTCGGCGCCATGATTATGGCCTTTACGATCGATGTGAAAGCGGCGCTTCTCTTCGTGGTGACGATACCGCTTCTTACTGTGGTGGTGTTCGGGATCATGGCGATCACCATGCCCATGTACCGCAAGGTACAGGCGGGATTGGATGCGGTGCTCGGCGCTACCCGTGAAAACCTGACGGGCGCCCGTGTGATCCGCGCTTTCCATAAAGAGGAAGAAGAGATCGACAGCTTTGAAAAAAAGAATGACACGCTGGCAAATCTGCAGCTGGTTGTGGGGAAAATATCTGCATTGACCAATCCGGTCACATACATCATCATCAATGTGGCTACCATTCTCCTGCTCTATACGGGAGCGGTCCGGGTGGATGAAGGCAGCATTACCCAGGGACAGGTGGTGGCGCTGGTCAATTATATGTCTCAGATTCTGGTGGAGCTGATCAAGCTGGCCAATCTGATCATAACTATCACCAAGGCGCTGGCCTGTGCCAACCGGATCGAATCTATCTTTGAGGTGGAGAGCTCCATGCAGTGGGAAAGCCTGACGGGGAGCGGCAGTACGGGCGCGGAGAAAGAGGCGGCAAAGAAGAGCGGTCAGACGGCGGGAGAAGAGCCGGCTGTGGAGTTCGATCATGTGCATCTGACCTACGCGGGTGCAGGTGCGGAATCCCTGTCAGATATAGATATTAAAGTGCGCAGAGGACAGACCATCGGTATCATAGGCGGTACAGGCTCGGGTAAATCATCGCTGGTGAATATGATCCCCCGGTTTTACGATGCTACAAAAGGAACGGTGCGTGTGAACGGCAGAGATGTGAAGGAATATGGAATGGAAACGCTCAGAGAGAAGATCGGCGTGGTACCCCAGCGGGCAGTGCTCTTTCGGGGGACGATCCGGGAAAATCTGCGGTGGGGCAAGGAAAATGCCATGGACGAAGAGCTGTGGGAGGCACTTTCGCTGGCTCAGGCGAAATCCTTTGTGGAGGAGAAGGAGGGTGGTCTGGACGCCCCGGTGGCCCAGGAGGGCCGTAATTTCTCCGGCGGACAGAGACAGCGTCTTACCATTGCCAGAGCGCTGGTGGGGAAGCCTGAGATATTGATTCTGGATGACAGCGCGTCGGCTCTGGATTACGCCACGGATGCGGCTCTCAGGCAGGCGCTTAAGACGCTTCAGAAGACCACGGTATTTATTGTATCTCAGCGCGCCTCCTCCATTCAGCATGCGGATCAGATCGTGGTGCTGGAGGATGGAGAAATGGTGGCCTGCGGTACACACGAGGTGCTGCTGAAAGACTGTCAGGTGTATCAGGAAATATATTTTTCGCAATTTGATAAAAGTTCAGACGTGCAAAATTGAATATGCAAAATGACGTTGGGAGCTTGCTCACATAAGACAGTTTGTATATTCAATTTTATAGGGCGGACGCCCGACATGAAATAAGTTGTCGACAGACAACTTATGAATGGGCACGGCTGGACTACATGAAAAAAGAGAGGATATAATAATGGGACAGAAAGAAACCTTTGGCAAGGTGCTGCACTATATCAGAAGGTATTGGGTCTATCTGGCGGCCTCTATCGTCATGGCCAGTGTGACGGTGGCCCTCACCTTGTATTTTCCTATATTGACCGGTAGAGTCATTGACTTGGTGATCGATAAAGGAAGAGTAGAATTCTCCGGTGTGTTTGCCATTCTGAAGCAGATGGCAGTGATCGTGGCCGTCACCGGCGCAGCCCAGTGGATCATGAATGTGTGCAACAATAAAATGACCTACCGGATCGTACAGGACATCCGCAACGAGGCATTCCGCAAGATAGAGATCCTTCCCTTAAAGTATATTGACGGACATTCCTACGGTGAGGTGGTAAGCCGGGTGATCGCAGATGTGGATCAGTTTGCGGACGGTCTGCTGATGGGATTTACCCAGTTCTTTACCGGAGTGATCACCATTCTGGGAACTCTAGGGTTTATGCTCAGCATCAATGTAGCCGTCACGGGTGTCGTTGTATTGGTGACACCATTGTCGTTTTTTGTCGCGGGCTTCATTGCGAAGAAAACCTATACCATGTTTCACCTTCAGTCGGAGACCAGAGGAGAACAGACGGCTCTGATCGAGGAGATGATCGGAAATCAGAAGGTGGTGCAGGCATTTTCCCACGAGGACGAGGCACAGGGGCAGTTCGATGAGATCAACGGCAGACTGGAGGCATGCTCTTTGCGTGCCATCTTTTTCTCCTCCCTCACGAACCCATCTACCCGCTTTGTCAACAATCTGGTGTATGCGGGCGTGGCGGTGATCGGAGCGGTTTATGCCATTCGCGGAGGCATCAGTGTGGGGCAGCTGTCCTGTTTCCTCTCTTATGCGAACCAGTATACGAAGCCTTTCAATGAGATCTCCGGCGTGGTAACGGAGCTGCAGAATGCGCTGGCGTGTGCGGCGCGGATCTTTGCGCTGATCGAGGAGGAGCCTCAGACGCCGGAGCCTGCGGACGCGCTGCAGCTGCAGAACGTGGAAGGACGAGTAGAACTTTCCCATGTGAGCTTTTCCTATGTGCCGGATAAAAAACTGATCACGGATTTTAATCTGTCTGTGAAGCCCGGACAGCGGGTGGCGATCGTGGGACCTACAGGCTGTGGCAAAACTACGGTCATCAATCTGCTCATGCGTTTTTATGATGTGGATCAGGGAAAGATCTGCGTGGACGGGGCGGATATCAGAGAAGTGACCAGAAAGAGCCTGCGGGAAAACTACGGTATGGTATTGCAGGAAACCTGGTTAAAGGCAGGTACGATCCGGGATAATATCGTGATGGGCAGGCCGGATGCCACCGAGGAGGAGGTCATTGCCGCCGCCAAGGCTTCCCATGCCCACAGCTTTATCAAGCGGCTTTCCAAGGGATATGATACGGTGATCGGTGAAGACGGGGGAAGTTTGTCTCAGGGGCAGAAGCAGCTACTCTGTATCACCAGAGTCATGCTCTGTCTGCCGCCCATGCTGATTTTGGACGAAGCTACATCTTCCATTGATACCCGCACAGAGATCCGGATACAGAAGGCATTTGCCACCATGATGCAGGGCAGGACCAGCTTTATCGTAGCGCACAGGCTATCCACCATACGGGAGGCGGATGTGATTCTTGTCATGAAGGACGGAAATATCATAGAACAGGGTAACCACGAGACATTGCTCGCCAGAAAAGGATTTTACGCCGGACTCTATGAGAGTCAGTTCGCCTCATAGTAAGAACCGTCCCGGTTATAATCCATGGATTCGGAGCGGATATCGGTGATCTTGCCGTTTTCCCAGGTAAAGACGAGATACTGATACAGTACGGTGTGCATCTCCAGATAGGATTCATCGGTCAGGAAGGACAAAAGAGCCTCCTTTTCGATGCCGTTATCCTCACAGAAGCTGTCGAGATCGATGGCGCTGCCGTCTACGAAGAAGGAGGGCAGGATCGTGGTCAGCTCGGAGGTAAAGGGGATCTCCTCGACGGGGAGAAAGCGGTAGTCGCCGCCATTTATGCTGGATAAGATATCGTAGTCCCTGTAGGCGGCCAGAAAGGTTTCCGAGTCGTCGCCGATATTGACGCCCCTGATGGTCTGTGCCGTCTCTGCGTCCAGCTCGTAATCGGTGGCGGACAAGAAGGACTTCTCTTCGCCGCAGGCGCAGACGGACAGGGAAAGAATAAGCGAAAGCCCCAGTATGGAGATGATTTTTTTAGCCATATGTAAGTCCTCTCATTAAAAGATGATACTGAAAAACCCGTGAGCCGGACTCACGGGTCATAATAACAGGGGCAGTAGGAATCGAACCCACATCGATGGTTTTGGAGACCACTGTTCTACCTTTGAACTATGCCCCTTCAATGCGGTTATAGGAAAACCGCCGAGACTCATTATAACATAGGTGAACTGGTTGCGCAAGAAAAAAATACGGAAAGGAAGGAAACGATGTTAGAACAGGCAGGAACGATGTTTGACGACATGGAGGCGATGCTGTACCGCATCAAGAAAAAGGTTTATCAGGAGCGGATGGAGCAGTTTCGCGAGAAAAATCAGGAGATTTTTGCAGAGATGACAGGTGTGGTGGAGCAGGCCGCAGACCGGGAAGCGGCTGCCGCACAGGTGGCGGAAGCGTTGGCCGATGCAGTGGAGCAGCGTTTCGCCAAGCGGGGGAAGATCAGCGGCAGAAGTCAGATGGATATCAATCTGATGATGATTTATTATGTGTTCCCGGCGATCCTCTTGACCCAGAGTGAGTGCGCGGTGCTTCTGGCGGACGCCATTCGGGATGAATGGCGCCGCCGTTTCCGGGACAGCGCGCAGCTGCAATATACCACCTTTGAAGAACTCAGTTCTAACTTTCAGGAGAAATTTCTGGGGTTGTTTTAGGTCCAGATCAATGGCTGTTTGATTTTGTCTTAGGAGAGCGGACGCTCCACAATGAGGAAATCCCAGCAGGCAAGTGTCAGGGTATCGCCGTCTTTCAAAACGGGGACCTGCTCTGAGAGGGTATGGCCCGCAAGCAGAAGGACAGCGTCTGCACCGTGGTAGGTGATCGTCTGCGGCTCTTCGGAATAGTTGAAGTAGTAGAC
>CAMWMO010000169.1 GCA_947175305.1 uncultured Lachnospiraceae bacterium | reverse complement strand
GCAAAAACAGATACAGAACCACTATCTTTCGCTGTACAGTATGCTGCTTATGGTGGTATTTGTGGGAGACGTGCTTTGTCTGGCGGTATGGATCAGCGCTCATGGGAGTCCGAAGCTTACTGAGGGCAGATATCTTTCTAGAAATGCCTATGGGGACGGGGAGGTTTCCGTGGGACTTGTGGCGGAAATTCCGGGTGTACAGGAGGAGATCTTCGACTATCTGGTGGAGGAACGTAAGTTTACGGATCAAGAGATAGAGGCCTTTTATCAGGAAGCAGCAGAGCTTCTTCCGACCATGATCTTAGGAAAAAACGAGAAGCTGGAGGATGTGCGGCAGGATCTGGATCTGGTATCCACACTGGAAGATTATCCTTTTCAGATCAGTTGGGAGAGCAGTGCTTATTCTCTTATCAATACGGACGGTACGGTACATAACGAAGAACTTACGGACAGCGAGATCGTCACGTTAACAGCATCTATGCGCTATGAGGACTGGTCCGGAGAACTTGTTTTTCCGGTACAGGTCAATCCGGTCATTTATACACCGGAGGAGGCTTTACGCGGGCGCATGGAAGAACTGCTTCGGGAGAGCGAGAAGAACACAAAGAATGAGCAGGTTATGGTGTTGCCGGAGCAGCTGGGCACAGAACCTATTATCTGGCGGGAGATCATAGAGGACAGCAGCGGTTATTTTTTGATTCTGGTACTGCTTGCAGCGGGGGTGATTTATTGGGGAAGAGGAAGGGATCTGGATCAGAAGCTGGAAGCGCGGAAAAGGGAACTGCTTTTAGATTATCCGGAGATCGTGAATAAGCTTGCGCTCTATATGGGGGCAGGAATGACCATTCGCAATGCTTTTTTGAAGATGGGAGAAGATTATAAAAAGCAAAAAGAGATGAGAAAGAAATATGTGTACGAAGAAATTTTGATTACCTGCAATGAATTACAGGGCGGCAGATCGGAGACAGAGGCTTACGATCATTTTGGCAGACGCTGTCAGGTGCAGGCCTATATGAAACTGTCGGCATTGTTGTCACAGAACATTCGGAAGGGGAGTAATGACTTATTACGGTTGCTCGGACAGGAGGCAGACACAGCTTTTGCGGAGCGTAAAAGTCTGGCAAAAAAGCTGGGAGAGGAGGCGGGTACGAAGCTGCTTGTACCGATGATGATGATGCTCTGTATTGTCATGGTGATCATTATGATCCCGGCCTATTTTTCATTCACACTTTGAATAAGGAGGAAGAAATATGCTGAAAAAAAGAGAGAACGAGAGACTGAAAGGATTTGGAACATTTTTGCGGGAGGAGGAAGGTATGGGCACCGTGGAGATCATCTTGATCATCGTGGTACTGATCGGTCTTGTCATCATTTTTAAGACCCAGCTGAGATCTTTGGTGGAGAGCGTTTTTGAAAAGATCACCAAGGACAGCAACACGGTAATGGAATGAGGCGGGGATACATAACGGTATTTTTATCCTTATCCCTCACATTGATCCTGTCCCTTGTATTCACAGTGATAGAAGGGGCACGGATCAGTGCCATCCGTATGAAGTTTGAGTGTGTGGCGGATATCGGTATGAATTCCGTTTTAGCCGAGTATCACAGGGAGCTTTTGAAACAGTATGAGCTTTTATTTGTGGATATGTCCTACGGGGGTTCTCATCCGGAGATTGCGAATACGGAAGCCCATTTGCGAAATTATATGCAGAAAAATTTGCAGGCGACAGGAGACAAAGGGTTGTTTGGAGGAAAAGATTTTCTGGCCATGGATGTGGGTATGGCAAAAATCGGGGAATATTCGATTGCATCGGATGACAATGGCGCTGTGTTGAAACGGCAGGTTACGGATTATATGAATGATTATCCACTGGGTGCTGTTTTAGAACATATTAATGTAAATATTGGTTTGCTGGAACAGTTTGGGCTGGATTCCACGGATGTGGGTTCGTGGCGGCAGGAGTATGAATCTCAGATCGAGGCTATTGGTTTGCCGGAGCAGGAAGTGGAGGAGGGAAAGTTTGAAAAAGTGCCGTTAGATAATCCGGCGGATATTGCCAATGCCACGAGGGGCAGCGGGGTATTGAACCTTGTATTGGAAGATCCTTCCTCCGTGTCTGCCGTGAAGGTAAATCTGGGGAACTATCTTTCCCATCGCTCGGGCAGACTGACGGGCACAGGGGTGTGCACGGAGGCGGCAGAGGTGAGTGGCGAACCGAACGATCTTGTCTTTCAGACCTATCTATTTGAAAAATGCGGTTATCATGGGAGTGAACTGGAAAAAGCGCTTATGAAATATCAAATGGAATACATTTTGATGGGGCAAGATACCGACTGGCAGAATCTGGAGCAGGTGGCAAAAAGACTTCTGCTCTGGCGGGAGGTCGCCAATGTTCTTTACATTCTCTCTGACAGCACGAAGGTAGCGGAGGCGCAGGCTATGGCTGCAGCGCTTACGGCAGTGATACTCTTACCCGCCTTGGCAGAACCGGTCAAGTATACGATCCTTTTCGCCTGGGCTTATGTGGAGAGCCTGCAGGATGTGAAAACATTGTTGAACGGTGGAAGGGTACCAATTTATAAGACGGCCGCTGACTGGAAGACGGGGATTAATTGCATTAAAAATGTGAGGGGAAGTCTTGCAAGTGATTCCGGAGGCAGTGGATTAAATTATAAAGAATATTTACAGATCATGCTTTTTTTACAGGATTCTCAAAAGACGGCAGAGAGGGCTATGGACATCATGGAGATGGATATCCGCTGTACGCCCGGCAACGGCGGATTTCGGATGGATGGGTGCTTTGACACATATCAGGCAGATTTGTCTGTTGCAAGCCGTTTCGGGTATTCCTATGAAATGACCAGAAGATATGGATTCTACTAAAGCGGGAGGTGATAAAAGATGCCCTTTTTGCGATCAAAATACCGAAAACTCAAAACTACGACAGCACATTCTCTCCGGGCATATCTTGAGGCAGATCAAGGTAGTCAACTACATCTAAATACCAATCGATTGTTAAGGAGGGCATCTTTTATCTTCTCCCGCAAAAGGGGTTCCATGACGCTGGAAGCAGCCTTTGCCCTTCCGTTTTTCTTGTTTGCCGTGCTCAATATTCTCTTTGCTGTAAATATCATAGGCACGCAGAGCCGGCTTCAGGCAGCCATGCATCAAGTAGGCAATAAAATGGCTTTTGCGGGCTATACCTATGAAAATACGGTGAGTGGCGTTTTGCCGGAGAGTCTGGTCAGCGTAGCGCTCAGCGAGGGCTACGCCAGAGGGCAGATATTGGAGTATGTGGGGAGATCTTATCTGGAGCAATCTTGTGTAAAGGGCGGCGTCGGAGGCATCTCCTTTGCCGGATCCTCAGTGATGGGAGCGGATGATTTGATTGACCTAAAGGTGAGCTATCGGGTCAGACCCTTTGTGGAACTGCTTGGTTTCAATGGGTTTTGGATGTCCCAGCGATATTACGGCAGAGCCTGGACGGGCTATGACGTTACTGGTTCAATCAGCGATATCACGCAGGAAGACCCGATGGTTTATATCACAGAGACGGGAGAAGTCTATCATCTGGACAGAAACTGCACTTATCTGAATCCGGCGGTGGAGGCGGTTCCTGCGGAGAGTGTATCCGGCAGACGTAATTCATCCGGTGCGAAATATGTGGCATGTGGTTTCTGCGGCGGCGCCGGGGTTGGGAAAGAGGTTTATATCACAAATTACGGTAGCAGCTATCATAGACAGATTACCTGTCCGGGCCTGAAGCGGACGATCTACACGATACCACTGTCGGAGGTCGGCACAAGAAGGAGGTGTTCTAAATGTGGGTAGAGATCCTGTTGTTTCTGTTTTTGGCGGTATGCGCAGTTTTTGATGGTCTGCGGAAGCAGATTCCTCTGGCGGTGGTATGGCTGGGCATGTTGACGGCGATTTGCCTTCGCCTGACAGGCATTATGGGAGAAGAAGGTGTGACTGCGGCGTTGCTCTCCCTCATACCGGGAGCAGGATTTTTTCTGCTCAGCTTTTTAACGAGAGAGAAGGTAGGCTATGGGGACGGTTGGGTGCTTTTGATGATAGGACTGTTTTCCGGTTTTTCCCGATGTTTTCTCATTTTATTGATTGGGCTTTTGCTGGAATCGATGGTGGCAGTCGTATTGCTTTTGTTAAAAAAAGTTAAGCGGGATAAGGAAATTCCTTTTTCGCCGTTTCTTCTTCTGGGAATGGGGGTAACGTTATGTTTCTAAGGAGAACGGCAAAGGGCTATATGACGGTGGAGGCGGCCTTTCTGATCACTTGGACAGTGTTTCTGTTTGTCCTTTTGATCTATCTGTCTTTTTATTCCTACGACAAATGCGTTCTTTTTCAGGATGCCTATACTGTCTGTTTTAAGGGGAGCATTCAGAAGGAGGAGGATCAGGTGGTGCCTTATATTACCTCTCATATGCAGGAGCAGTTCGGCAGGAAATATTTTGGGGTGGGAAAGGTGCAGGGTACAGTGGACAGAAACGGCAATACCACCAGTGTGACAGGAGAGTGTCAGGTGAAAGTGCCAATCCGGCAGTTTTTTACCATGCATGATCGGGCAGGCTGGAAGATTAAGACCAAAGCGAAGGCGCAGATCATAAATCCTACGAAAGTAATACGCAGATGCAGGTGGGTAGGAAATTTGTTCAGCGATTGAAAGGAGGATTGGGGTGTTAGAGCCAAGATATTTTAGAGACTATAAACATAGCTATATCATTTTGCGATGTGAGTTGTCACAGCCGGATAAAAGTTATCAGTGCAAGCTGCTCACTTCTGATAAGATTGGGGAGATCCTGCGCTGCTCTCTGCGGCATGTTAACGGAGAGTCTTATTTTTATTATGAAATCAGTTCCAAAACGACATTGGAAAATCTGTATCATAGTAGAC
>CAMWMO010000168.1 GCA_947175305.1 uncultured Lachnospiraceae bacterium | reverse complement strand
TTGAATCTGCAATATTTCAGGGCGGGGAAAATGCTTCTCCCGCCCTGGTATTATCTGCAATCCATTCATAACACACGCTATTTATATTCTATGACCGCTTATACGATTCTGCTGGCGCTGTTGAGTGTCCTGGTGCAATGGATGCAAAACCGCACCGGTTAATCGACCTCGATCTGATCCGCAGGGGAATCGTTTTTCTTTTGCACTTCCTCGTGGTAGGCTTTTTCTGTGTTGACGTTCCAGATGTTGTCTTTGGAGGAAATACCGCCTAAGATATTCTTTACGGTCTCAAAGGAGGTCATCATGGAGTGGTCGATGTTGTTGTAACGGTGCTGCCCGTTTCTGCCCACACAATATAGGTTTTCGATGGATTTCAGGTATCCGGTCAGCTTATCCATATCCTTGTAAGTGTCAAAGTAGGCGGGATAGGCTTTTTTCACCCATTCCACATGAGAGTCTATCACATCGGAAGCCCTGTCGATCAGTCCCATGCTGACGATCTCATTCACGGCGAAGCGCGTGAAGTCCTCTTCCGTCATTGTCCAGTACTTGTCCCCCTCAGAAACAAAATATTCCAGACCGATCCATACCGTGTGCTCTAAGTCACGCACCATATAGGGCGACCAGTTATTGTAGATCTGGAAGCGCCCCAGCTTGACGGTTCTGTCATGCACATAGATCCAACAGTCGGGAACGATATTGCCGATGGTCTTTAATTTTGTCTTGTTTTTCAGATTCAGCTTCGGCAGCAGGAGTCCTACGGTCATGTAATCGCGGTAGGGAAGTCCTGCGGCGATGGCCGCCATGTCTTTTGGCACATCGTTTATGCCTGCCACAAGGTCTTTTACCGGCATGGAAGAGATAAAAATGTCACCCTCAGCGGTCACCTCACCCTCCGGGGTTTCGTAGGTGACGGAAGTAATGCGGCCGTTCTCGTCCTTGTGGAGTTTGACCACTTTGCTGTTGCAAAGGACTTTTCCGCCCATCTCCCGGATTCTGTCCGCAGTCACCTCCCAGAGCTGTCCGGGCCCCAGCTTGGGATAGCTGAATTCCTCGATCAGGGAGGTTTCTACCTCGCGGTTCTTCTTTCCGGGCAGCATTTTTGAAAGGGCGTCCTTTATGACCGCGGCGACGGACAGACCCTTTGCCCGTTGTGCGCCCCAGTCGGGCGCGATCTCGGAAGGATGCCGCCCCCAGAGGTTTTCTGTATAGTTTTCAAAGAACATGGAGTAGAGCTTTTTGCCGAATCGGTTTACATAAAAATCTTCCAGGGAATTTTCCGGCCGCTTGTGTATCATGGAGGCAAGATAGCTGAAGCCTGCCTGTACGGTGGCAAGAAATCCCATGTTGATAAAGGGCTCCGGCTTTAAGGAGATCGGGTAGTCATAAAATTTTCGATTATAAAAAATGCGTGATACGCGGTGTCTGCGAAGCATTACCCGGTCTTCCTTCTCCGGGTCAGGGCCGCCGGGAGAGAGGGTCATTTCGCGGTGCAGCACGATATCGTCGTAGGTGGGAGATCCCTGTGTGGGGAGCATATGCTCCCACCACGCATTGACTTCCGGCACCTTGGAAAAGAAACGGTGGCCGCCCATGTCCATGCGGTTGCCTTTATAGTTGACGGTTTTGGAGATGCCGCCCATGGCATCTGATTCCTCCAGCACCGTGACCTCGTACTCTTTGCTCTGTCTTAACAGCTCGTAAGCGGCGGTGAGACCCGCCGGCCCTGCACCGATCACATATACTTTTTTCATGCAATACCTCACTTCTTGTTATCTGTCCATAGATAAAATTAGTTTACCATGTTTGAACAAGGTTGTATACAAAAAACTGGTTGACGAATCTGGAAAAACAGGGTTGTGTATGCTATAGTATTACTGAATATCATTTTGAAAAAGGAGATAGGGGATGCTGACAGCGGTCATCAGCCTGCTTTTCTGGCTTGTGGTCATCCCGTTTTGTATCGGGCTGATCCCGGTAAACTTTATATTGCCCGGCAGGAGAACCCCGGGCTTCTTGTTTCTTGCGGGATATTTCTGCATGTGGGCCCTCTTTGCCCTGGCGGCGATTCCGGCAGTCCTTTGGGTGGAATATGACAATTTTAAGGCAGCGTCCGCGGTATTTACGGTGCTGTCGATTCTCTGCGCCATTTTGGGAATATTTTTATTATATCGGAACCGGGCATCCGGTGGAGAGAGCCTTCTGGGTGTAAGATTTAAAAATGACACAGGTGTCGCAAGAAAAACGGGACTGAAAGGTCTGCTGAAAAGCATGCTGCGGGCAGACCGGATCGAGTGGCTTTTGTTCTTCCTGTTGTTAGGCTTTCAATTATACAAGGCGGCGGCTTTTGCCTCATTTGACGGTGACGATGCCTATTATGTGGTGGAATCCCTGCTTGCCCAGGAGGCGGACACTATGTACCGCATTCTGCCCTACACGGGTGGTTCTACAGGGCTTGACGTGAGGCATGTGCTGGCGGTTTTCCCTATGTGGGTGGCATTTGTTTCGGTGAAGGCGGGAATCCACGCGACCATCGTGTCCCATGTGGTGATGCCCTTTGTGCTGATCCCGCTGCCTTACCTTCTGTTTTATGAGATGGGCAAGCTTCTGTTCGACCCTAAGAAAACGGGTGAGTCGAAAAACAATGCTGTCTCCGGCAACCTGCTTCACAGAGAAAATCTGCCTGTCTTTATGATCATCATGGCGATGTTTCAGATATTCGGAAACGTCTCCATCTATACAAACGAGACCTTTTTCCTGACCCGTACCTGGCAGGGAAAGGCGGTGACGGGATCGTTAGTGATCCCTGCTGTCCTCTGGCTGTTTTTGCTTTTGTGCGGGGAGCGAGAGCAGGAGAAGAGAACAGATGTGGGCTTGTGGCTGGTTTTCGTCTGCGTGAATATGACGGCGGGCATCTGCAGCTCCATAGCGGTATTTCTGGTATCTATCCTGACGGCGCTGACAGCCTTTGTGCTGATGATCACGAAGAGAGATATCAGGCTTCTTCTACGGTTTGGCGCAGCCTGTATACCGAATGTGATCTATATGGGAATTTATGTGGTGATGGGATATAGCTATTTACTGCAATAGTTCAGCAGGACCGAATGGGCTTGTGCTGAATCGGAGAGTGATATATGTGGGGTATTTTTTTAGAGAGTGTAGTCATTTTTAAAAATTATATGGGCTATCACGAGAATCATTTTCTCGCGGGGATCTATCTCTTTGTCCTGCTCTATCTGTGGCTTACGGAGAAGGACAGGACCAGACGGGCTGTTTTTGTCTATGCGCCCACTCTGCTTTTGCTGGCATTTTTCTGTCCGCTGTTTCGGAAAGTGTTTGTGCGGCTTTTAGAGGACTCTGAGACCTACTACCGTCTTTTGTGGCTTTTGCAGATGAGCATTGTCAGCGCCTACGGATTGATCAAACTGATGGGGAAACATAAGCGGATCGGTCTGGCGGTGGTCTGTCTGATGATTGCAGCCTGCGGGGATTACGTCTATGACAGCCAGCATATCTCCCGGGCGGAGAATGCTTACCATCTGCCCCAGGAGGCCATTGATATCGTGGATATGATCGAGCCTGAGGAGGGGCGGATCACGGTGCTTGTGCCCGCAGATCTGATCTACTATGTGCGGCAGTACAGCACGGATATAGAGCTGCCTTACGGGCGGGAGATGCTGATCGCACGTTGGGATTACTATCATGCCATGTACGAGGCTATGGAGAAGGCGGAGGTGATCGATACGCCTGCATTCGTGGAGCTTACCAGAACATACCCCTGTGCCTATGTGGTGCTGAAGGAGGACCGCGAGATCAGCGAACCCCTCACGGAGTACGGCTTTTCCGTCTACGGTCAGGTGGGAGATTTCGTGATCTATCAGGATATGACGCTGTAGGAGCGAGAGGTAACTTATGTTATTTAATTCGTATATCTTTGTGTTTGTGTTCTTTCCCATATGTCTTTTGGGGTGGTATGGCCTGCTGCGGGCAGGCCGCCCGTCCGCGGCCAAGGCTTTTCTGCTGGCTATGTCCCTGTGGTTTTACGGCTATTTCAATTTGGTCTATCTGCTCATTATGGTGGGCAGCATTGTGGTTAATTATCTTTTTCATAGAGGTTTGTTAAAGCGGCCGGATAAACGGCTCATGGCGTTTGCGGTGGCCTGCGATCTGGGCGTGCTGTTTTACTTCAAGTATTTCGATTTCTTTCTTTCTACGATGAACGGAGTGTTTGGGACGTCCTTTGTTCTGCGGGGGATTCTGTTGCCTTTGGGCATCAGCTTTTTCACCTTTCAGCAGATCTCCTTTGTCGTGGATACTTACCGCGGCGAGATCCGGAACTGCCGGTTTCTGGAATATGCCCTGTTTGTGGCATTTTTTCCGCAGCTGATCGCCGGCCCGATCGTAAACCATAGTGAGATGCTGCCCCAGTTTGAGAGGCTGGGACGGGAAGAGGCGGACTGGGAACGGATCGCAGAGGGATTCGCGCTCTTTGTGCTGGGGCTCTTTAAGAAGGTGCTCCTGGCGGACACTTTCGGCAAGGGCGTGGATTACGGTTATGGAAATCTGACGGTTTTGGGCCGGGCGGATGCTGTGCTCGTCATCGTATTCTACGCTTTACAGCTCTACTTTGATTTCAGCGGTTACTGTGACATGGCAAGAGGACTTGGCAAAATGCTGGGTATAGAGATCCCCGTCAATTTTGACTCCCCCTACAAAGCGGTCAATATCGTGGATTTCTGGAAGCGCTGGCATATTACCCTGAACCGCTTCTTCACGAAATATGTGTATATCCCGCTGGGAGGCAACCGCAGGGGGCAGGGGCGGATGTACGGAAATCTCCTGATCGTGTTTTTCTTGAGCGGCCTCTGGCACGGGGCGGGATGGAATTTCATTGTCTGGGGTATGCTCCACGGCATCC
>CAMWMO010000167.1 GCA_947175305.1 uncultured Lachnospiraceae bacterium | reverse complement strand
GTCTACAGATATTATTACTTATCCTTTTCCAAAGCGACTTGTGTTTCCCCGCTAAAGACTCTGCATGCCGCATCAACCAGATTGAAAACGGATGGTCTGCATTCAATGCACATCTTCCCATATTGTCCGCATATGTTAATATCGCAGTGTTCTTATTAAGAGAACGGACAAATGTCATCGGCAAAAGTGTTTTTTCCGCTTCTGTAATAGGATTTTCCCGTAATCCCGTTATAAAATATTCCACCCCTCCATGGCTGTTGAAATCCCAGCATATATCAAATTCCGTTTGCAACAATGCTCTCTTAAAAATACTCAGGAAATAAAATCGGGGCTGATCAGAATAATAGGTATCAAATACATCTGCAAAATCTGCCATGCGAATTTCTTCTTTCCCAGATGATAAAGCCATTCTATCTTTCATATCTTTTATACTCACATTATATCTGCATTCCAACATATCCTCAGTTTGTGAGCAAAACTCCGCATCATCGAGCAATTCTATAAATCTGCTGTATTCCATATTTCCATAAAAAGATGGATACTGACAGGCCAATCCGCTGTTTGAGATTTTCATTCCCACTAATTCTATGTAACCAGCCGCTTTCATCGGAAACCAACGCACATTTTCTCTGCTAATTCCCAATGCAGGCTGGAATTCTCCGGATAACAGAAGAACCGTATATTCAAACCAGCTTTCCTCCAATCCATAAGTATCGTGCCATGCCGTCTCAATACATATCCCGTTATATACTTTGTCTACTCTTTGATTATCAATGTATTTCTTCCCGGAATCACATCTTGGCAGAATGAATTTTTCCATGACTTTATTCAAACCGTCATTTATAGAAAAGGGAATTGCTACCTCTGCATGAACTCCGTCCAAATTTATCATCTCCGAAAAACTCTTCAGATCCTTGTAGATTTTTTCTATTTCTGCCTTTTGATCCTCACCTGATATTTCTTTTAAAATATCCTCCAGCTTTTCGTTATGATCAAATTTATCCGCACACCACTTGACAGTATCATTCCTATTACGGTAGTACTGTTCGTACTCTGCCAGTTCCACTGTAACATCCTCATAATAATGGAAAACCTTATATATCATCTGAACCTTGATTTCACTTCTGGTAACCGCCAGTCTTATCACCAAATCCTGATGAATCGTCACTCCATCGAACATAATCGTCCGTTCCTGATTGTGCTTTCCCGCGATATCTATTGTGAAATTAACGCCGCTTATAAAGGAAGATCCTGAAATCTCATCCAAAGGAACACATTTTAGACATATATAGGGCATTTCCTCCCAGACTATGTCCGGTATTTTAATACTGAGTTCTCGAAGAAATTTCTCAGGAAGCGGAATCCTTATTTCCTTCGTTTCCCTCACGACCTCCATTAATTCCTGCTCCGTCGGGAATGCCAAAATTTCAGTTCCCTTTTTATAACAGACGGGAACATCCGGATAACAAATATACGACTTTATAGAATTAGCTATATTTTCCGAAAGAGATTCCGTTATTCTAACTGCAATAGAGGTTCCTACGTTCTGACGGAAATATTCTATTTCCTCCGTATCCGCACATGGCATAGCCGTTCTCCGATGGCCCTTTTCTTCCGCTGCAAGATTATAATAACCTTCCGTCCCCTTCATGGAAAAACGAATACCCTTACCACTGCTATAATGCCGTGTACTAATTTCTATCCGGTCTCCTTTCAGAAAGCAAGAAAGAATTCCAATTCCAAACTTGCTTATGGGCGTAAAATCATAGTATTTCTTATTATCACACTTCAATTTCTTAAACTCATCAGACTGATAATAAGAACGCCCAACTCTGAGAAAATAATTCAAAATTGTCTGTTCATCCATACCAATCCCAGAATCATCTATCCTAAACCATTGATTTCCCTCTTTATCATTCCAATCGCTCAAGACAATCTGATTATTCCCCTCCCAGTTCCATCTGCGATCAACCGCTCTTCTTGCCCTCGCAGCATCTAATGCATTCTGCAACAGCTCTCTGATGAAGGTTGCATCCACGCTATATAAGTCGTCTCCAATCAACAAATTTAATACATTATCTGCCTCCAGTGTCAAATGATATTCCCCAGTCTGATATCCTCGCCTTTCTATATATCTTTCAGCTTTCTGTGGAATTTTTATCGACTGCCACCTTGTATGCCCATACTGTTTTAGATTTGAACTGCAGATTTCCAGTTCTTTATCTACGTAATCCAGGAATTGCATTATCGCATGCTCATTCTGCATATCTTCACAAACAGCGCGATAGACCAGCATTCTGTCTTCCTGTGTAAACCTAAAGCCTTTTGATGCCTGATGCTTTTTCCATTCCATTTGTGCTGATGGATTCCCAGCCGTATCTATTTTCTGAAATTCATATAAAACTTTGGGTGCCCTGCTCACATCGAAGTCCAGAACATCCGCCAGCCTTAACAATATTGCACAAAAAATATAATCTGTTTCCAGAAAGCTATCGTATGGCAATTCTTCTTTCCTATCGTCAATCTTCTCACCATGGCTTTTACAAACTGCTGCCAAGGTATCTCTTCTTACAATATTTATTTCCCATTTCTCAGGTAATAGTTCATCTACTCTCTGGGGATGTATCCTCCTGAAATATTCTATCTGAATTTCTCTCGGAATCTCTTCGCCCGCTTCTCTACTCTTTTTTACAATCAAATATGCTTTCGGATTTTTTTCGAGATACTCTGTGAAACGGTGACTTTTTAATTCCTTCTTTCTTTGCCCCTCTGTATAACACATTCCAATATCATGATAACATGCCGCTAAAATCAGCGTGGCACACTCCCCATCCGATAACCCCTCAATCCCAGAATCATCCAAAAGCTGCTCCATCCAGTTGATCACATTACAAATATGCTTTTCGTCATGTAATGTATAATCCGGAAACGTATCTCTTATTGTTCTAACCAGATCAACCGCCCTATCACACATATTTTTAATATTTCCCAGTTCGCCAGAATTAACACATGAATTTTCCAATCTCTTCCATATTTTACTCTCCTGGTAGTCCATCCGTTTTTCTCCTTCGTGCACAGTCTTTTTTTATTATACCATAATATACAAGTATGTCTAATACTATGTCAGAGCCTGCTTTTTGATTTTCAAGTTTATCCCAAAACACAATTTACCCCGGCAGACTGTTTTCGACACACAACGCCCCATACCCCACTCTCGCATCCGGGTACTCCGTCACACCCCGGATCGGTTTCGCGCCCTTCCTTAAATATGCCTTCACCTTTTCCCCGTACAGATAGGGATCATTTCCCATCACGATCCCCCACTGCATCAGCAGGGCCGCCGCCCCCGTCACAAAGGGCGTGGCAAAGGACGTGCCGGTGACCGGTCCATAACCGCCGTTCCGGTCGGGGGCTGTCACACCCACACCGGGCGCCACCAGATCCGGCTTCACATAGGTATCCGAAGTACGGCTGTTGACCTGCTCCTCGTATAGATACCCTCTGCCCGAAAAGTCTGCATAAGCCTCGTATACCGGATCATAAGCCCCCACCGTGACCACCTTGGCCGCCGTGGAGGGAATCGTGAGGGTCACATCCGGCGTAGTTCTGACAAAGCGGGTGTTGGCACTGCGCACCGTGGCGGAAGGCAGATAAAAGGTATAATTCCCGGTGACAATCCGCAGGGGACGGAGTCGGAAAGTCCACACTCCCTGATCCAGATATCTGCTGCCCACCACTGGCAGCAGATCAAAATACAGTTCCTGCCCCGTCATATAAGGCGCCGGTTCTCCGTTGTAGAGCAGGATCTGCGTCTGCTGCAGCCGGTATACCTGTTTACCGGGACGGTCAGTGTCCACCTGAAATGCCTCTCCGGATGGCGACACAAGTGTCACCAGATAGCGGTCGGTATACTCCTTCCACAACTGCACGTTGAGTCCTGTTTCATAGGCTCCCACTGTCATTTCCACCATCACGTCCTGACCGGTGACATTTCCGTCAGTTTCATTATTCAAAGAAGTAGTTTGACGAATACTGCCGCCCACATGCCCTCCCGATGCCCCCTCGTTTCCGCTGCCCACACAGATCACATTCCTGCCGATCTCCGACACATTATCAATAAACCGCTCCAACAGAGAAGTCCCGTTATGGGCGCCGTAGGTATTTCCAAAGCTCAGATTGATCGCCACGGGCATGCCAAACTCACGGGCCCTATTGACCGTATAAGTCAGTGCTCGCATCAGTTCTGTGGTTCTGGGAAAGGAATCGGCTCTCGGCGTCCCCAGCCGCACGATCAAAAGCTCGCTCTCTCTGGCAATGCCCGCGTAAGCCGCGCCGCGCTCTCCGCCGTTTCCCGCAGCGATACCGGCTACCGCCGTCCCGTGGCCGCTGGTATCGATGCTCGGCACGATCTGTTCCGCAGCCTGCCTGCTGCCCGCAGCGAGAGCTTCATTGATCTCTTCCCGGGTATATTCTCTGTCTAACACCTGATCCCACAGCCGAAGGATCCGGGTGCTGCCGTCCGGCTTTCGAAAATCCTGATTCCAATAGCTGATCCCGGAATCTATGACGGCCCCCAGAACGCCTCTGCCCGTGAGCGTTTCTGACAGCCTGCTCCCCGGCGCAAGGCAGGAGGCCGTATTGCCCGCCGCATCAGAAAAAAAGAGGCGTTTGGGTTTCTCCACGTATTCGATCTGCTCCACATCGCGCAGCCGCTCCATCTCTGATTCCGGCACGGTCAAAATCGCGTACCCTGCGATCAATTCCTCCACTCTGATCCCAAAGCCCGTCAATTCCTGTAATGAGCCATGGTATTTTACGATCACCTCCCAGGTTTTCTCCCTCTCATCAAAGCCCACATTCAATTCCAAAGACCGCTCCCTGTTCTCCGGCGATGTATCAAGCGCCAGATTCAGTATATTTTC
>CAMWMO010000166.1 GCA_947175305.1 uncultured Lachnospiraceae bacterium | reverse complement strand
GATATATCTAGACCGTCGCAAGCCCGGGCAGAGCCGTATCACCACTCCCCGCAAAGAGGCGGACGCCGTGGAAATCCTCTCGGGTATCTTTGAGGGAAAGACTACCGGCACCCCCATCAGCCTCCTTGTCCGGAACACCTCGCAGCAATCCAGAGATTACAGCGAAATTGCCAACTGCTACCGTCCCGGACACGCCGACTATACCTTTGATCAGAAATACGGCTTCCGCGACTATCGCGGCGGTGGGCGTTCCTCCGGCAGGGAAACCATAGGGCGCGTGGCTGCCGGCGCTATCGCCGCCAAGGTTCTCGCTGAATTCGGCATACGGCTTAATGCCTACACAAAATCCATCGGCCCCATAGCGATCGATCCAAACAACTTCGATCAAAGCGCCATCCGTGAAACGCCCACCTGTATGCCGGACAGAGAGGCCTCCGCCAAAGCGGAACAATATCTGGCGGATTGTATGAGAAACTATGATTCGGCAGGCGGTGTGATCGAATGCGTGATAGACGGCGTGCCTGCCGGTCTGGGTGACCCGGTATTTGAAAAGCTGGACGCCAATCTGGCAAAGGCAGTGATGTCTATGGGCGCTGTCAAAGCGGTCGAGATCGGCGACGGCACGGAGGTGACAACCCGCAATGGTTCCGAAAATAATGACCCCTTCCGCATGCAGGGAAAGCAGGTCGTCAAGGCAAGCAACCACGCAGGCGGCATTCTGGGCGGTATCAGCGATGGCTCACAGATCGTACTGCGCGCCCACATAAAGCCCACGCCCTCCATCTTTTCTCCCCAGAATACCGTCAATGGGAATGGGGAAGAGATCAGCATCTCCATCAAGGGACGCCACGATCCCGTTATCGTCCCCAGAGCAGTGGTGGTCGTGGAATCCATGGCTGCGATTACGCTTTTAGATGCACTCTTAGTGAATGCCGGAGCCAAAATGGATCACTTAAAAGCGATATACAAAAATTAAATCAGCAAGAAAAATTCGCCATATATTAAATCTACATTTAATATATGGCGA
Source organism: uncultured Lachnospiraceae bacterium (assembly GCA_947175305.1). GTDB lineage: Bacteria > Bacillota > Clostridia > Lachnospirales > Lachnospiraceae > UBA3282. Next base: position 3,913 of record CAMWMO010000166.1, on the reverse strand, counting down.
ATTTTTCTTTTTTTCACTTCTCTGCCTTTTGGGAACTGCCATTTTAAGTAAACCTGTCAGCCCCTCTCCGTATTACTATAATTTCGTCTGATAACGGCCGCTGTTTTCGTGGTATCATCCGTTATTTTCTCTGACAACAATTTCGCCTACACACTCCATAACAGGTGCTTCTCTTATAATTTCTCCCACACTATCCACAGTAATGGTACCTGTTCTCGGATTTTTAATAGAGATCACATGCCCCCGGATATCGGCTTCCACATCGGAATACTCAAAAGCAAGATCCGTATCCTCCATAGTGCAATTGACCAATTTCAGATTTTTACAATAACACAGAGGCTGTGTTCCTATGATCTTACAGTCGATCAGGGTCAAGCCGTCAGAAAACCAGGCCAGGTACTCGCCCTTCACCACGCTGTTTCTCACCGTCACATTCTCACTGTGCCAGAAAGCATCCTTGGTGTCCAGCACACAGTCTGTGATCTCCAGGTTTTTCATATACTGGAAAGAATATTTTCCCGTCATTTTCACACGTTCCAGCCTGACATCCGAGCTGTCAAAAAAGAGATACTCGGAGGTGATCTCTGAATCTGTCAACGTAATCTCCTTGGATTTCCAGCCAAACTCCTGAGACACGATGCGGCAATCCTCCAATCGTATCCTCTCACACTCTCTGACCGCTTTGATACCGCCGAGAACAGATTGCCTGATCGTGCCGTCCTCAGCATACCAGATTGCCGCCCTAGTCAGCTCATTCATGGAGGAGTCCTGCATGGTAAATCCATGTACATGCCACAGCGGATAACGCAGCGAAAAAGTACACTTTGTCAGATTCACATCTCTGGATTCCTTCAACGCCGATTCCCCATCCGCCGGCCCGGCGAAGATACACTCTGTCACATCGGCATGCTGCAGATGATATAGCGCACGCTCCTCATCAAATTGTCCGTTTGCAATCGTTGTCCTCATATGGCTCCTCCTTCTGCCATAAAAAAATGTCGCTCCTATTGTGTTAAATAACTACTGATACAGTAAAGCGTCTGGCCCTCGTACTCTACCCGTGACCAGCCGTATTCCTCATTGATCCCTGTCCGGGTCACATACTCGCCATTGTGCAGCACTGCGGCAACTGTGGCGTCCGGATTGGTCACGCTGGGCAAAAGCCGCAGATTCACCTCTATCTTTGCCGTCACCTGCTCATTGCGTTCTGAGAATCTGGTCTTCAGTCCATCTCCGCTTCCCGCGCCCTCCTGCGCGTTCTCCCTGGGCGCCTGGTAGCCCAGATCCGTCGTCAGATAGCTGCTCACCGCATAGACCGTCTGCCCGTTGTAGGTAAGTCTGGACCAGCCGCTGTCACTGATACCCGTTCTCGTAAGTGATTCCCCGTTTTGCAGTGTGTAGACCACGGTGCTGTCTTCTCCCTGGCTGGGAATGTTACGCAGATTGGTGGAATCCTTGGCGGTGACCTCCTCGTTGACTTCCGTAAAACGCATCAGCGCCTCCACATCTGCCTGTGCTTCCTCCGGGGCTTCTCCATTCTGCGCCTCCGCCGTTCCCTCATAGCCAAAATAGGCGATATTCACATCCACCGGGCGGCCTATCCCGGCGACGGTTCCCCGGTTCGTGTACTGCCACATGGCATGCACTCCCTGATAGGCAGATTTTTCTGTCTGGGGATAAGGAGCCACCGGATACTGTGATACCCAGATCTTATAGGTATTCTCAAGCCGGGATGTCACCCACTTGGCATCCCCCGTCAGTTCACCCATGGAAGCGTAGAACATGGGGGTATACCCTCTCTCATATATTCTATTCAGAAAAGCGATGGCTATATCCGTGCGGCTTTCCTTCGACAAGCCATACTGTGCGCTGTCTGCGCGCTCAAATCCCTCGCAGTCATAAGCCACCGGATAGGTGATTCGGTACTGCGCTATATAATCTGCTACCCAATTCGCTTCCTCTACAGCTTCCTCTTCGCTGACAGCGGTAGAAAAAAAGTACACACCCAGCTTAATGCCGTTCTTCTGGGCTTCCTGCATATTGTATCTGGCGTTGCTGTCCGCGACGATCTCCCGGGTGCCGTCCATCCGGTAACCCGTCCTCACCATGGCAAAATCAACCCCTGATGCCGCCACCTGCGCCCAGTCTATGGTTCCCTGGTATCTGGCCACATCTATGCCAAAGCTCAGCCGGTCCGTCTCGGCCGTCGCTTCAGAGGATAGGAGCTTGCTCACATCCACCTCCGTTCCCTCTTCCGTTCCCATCGTCTCTGTCTGAGGATCCTCCGCTTCCTGTGCAGAAAGATCCCCCTCTGCGGCTTCCTGCCCATCCTTCTTTGAAATATCCTCTGTCTCGGCCGGAACAGGATCCTCCTCCGTATCCGGCTCAGATAACGTCTCCTGGGGCAGTTCTTCCTCCTGGACAGGCAGAATTTCCATAGCCGGTAAGGCTTCCTCCTTACTCTTTCTGCCTCCCATAAGCAATATTATCACTGCGCCCACAACGATCACCGCTACGAGAGCTATAACAGCCGGAAATAATACTCTATGCACAAAGCGCAGCGTCTTTTCATCCAGCATATCATCGAAGGCCTCATCATACTCCTCGTCCCCCGGCTCCTCTTCCAGATCAATAAATTCCAGATCTCTGTCTTCCTCTAATTTCACAGTATTTCACTCCTGTCAATCCGCCAGTTCATGCCACATTTTATCACAGATGTTATTAATTAACAACTCTCCAAAAGCTCCAGATAAAAGTCATAGTAATCCTTCCGGTCCTCCTTGGAAAACTGGATCGCCGACTTGGGATGCTGATTCAAGATCCCTGTCAGAAGATAGGGCACATCATAACCCCACTTTAAACCCGATTCCCGCAGAGGCACGATATGCTTCTCAATAAAACGCAGGATTGGATTGATGTTATATTTCGGATTCTTTAAGAAACCGAGAAGCAGCTCGCTGGGACAGTTGCCACAGCCACGTCCAAGACTGCTCACTGTGGCGTCCAGATAGCTGACACCCTTAATGACCGCCTCCGTCGTGTTGGCAAAAGCCAGCTGCTGGTTGTTATGGGCGTGGATCCCTACCTTTTTCCCGTATTTATCCGCCACTTCCAGATATTTTTCGGAGAGCCGTCTCACCTGCTCCGGATAGAGCGAACCATAGCTGTCCACCAGATAGATCGTACCCACACTGCTCTGACACAAAAGCTCCAATGCCGCGTCAATATCCACCTCATTGGATTTGGAGATCGCCATGATATTCACTGTGGTCTCATAGCCTTTCTTTGTGCAGTCCTCGATCATTTCAATGGCTGCCGGAATGGTGTTGATATAGGTGGCAACGCGCACCAGATCCACGGGGCTGTCCTTCTTAGACAGAATATCCCGCTTGAAATCACACCTTCCCACATCCGCCATCACCGCAATCTTCATATCCGTCTTATTATCGCCCACAACGGCGCAGATATCCTTATCGTCACAGAATTTCCACTTGCCGAATTTCTTCACGTCAAACATGTCCTTGGACGCCTTATAGCCGAACTCCATGTAGTCTACCCCGGCTTTGATATTGGCCTGATACAGGTCCTTTACAAACTCATCCGTAAAGAAAAAATCATTGACCAGACCGCCGTCCCGCAGTGTACAATCCACCACCTTGATATCCGGTGCATAAGACATAAGTGTTCTCTTGCTCTTTGTATTCTCCATCTTCTTTTCCCTCCGCCTGTTTCCTGTCGCTGTATTTGGGGCTATACTAAAATTTTCTTAAAACTCTTCTTTCCTTTTTTCACGATAAATTCTTCTGCTGCGATGTCTTCCTTCGTGTAAGATGCCTTCACATCGCTTATCTTCCCACCTTTCACGGTCACGCCGCCCTGATCCACCGCTCTGCGGGCATCGGAACGGGAGTTC
>CAMWMO010000165.1 GCA_947175305.1 uncultured Lachnospiraceae bacterium | reverse complement strand
ATCCACCGGAATATTCATCAACACGCCTGTCGCCACCAGCATCTGATAGGGAACACCTACCCAGATGTTAATGAAAACGATCATAACCTTTGTCCAGCCGGGGCTGGTCAGGAACGGAATATATGACAGATTAGAGCTTACCAAGCCGATGCTTTTCAGGAAATCTGTCAATCCGATATTGGCGCAGATTGTATTCACAATACCGGAATCCCCAAAGAAGTTACGAACAAGCAGCAATGTTACGAACTGCGGTACCGCAATCGCGATCATAAACAAAGTTCTCCACAGTCTGGGGAGCTTGGTTTTCTTATTGTTCACTAACTGTGCCATCAAAATACCACCGATAAAGGTAGTAAATGTAGCAAGAAATGCCCACTCCAGAGTCCAAACCAGAATTTTTCCGAAAGAGTAACCAAACGTTACGGTCGTGGAACCTGTTGTGAAAAGACTTTTGAAATTCTTCCAGCCGACCCATGTAAACAACGCGCTCGGCGGCATATGCTGCTGGTCATAATTCGTAAACGCGATCGCGATCAATACAAGGATCGGAATAATATTCATCAAAATGATGCCGATACAAGGCAGCGTCAGCAATGTAACATGGAATTTCTCATTGAAGAGCGCCTTTATGTCTTCCCCAAAGGTATTGATATGTTTTCCTGCTTCCTTTCTCAGCTGGAGGCGGTAAACAGCTTTAATATTACCTATGTATACTAAGATAAAAGCTGCGATTATGAATAATGCAATGATAGAATTTAGCAAGATCAAGAAAGAATTATCATAATCGTTCACTGTACTTGTCAATGTTAACGGGTCAAAGACCTGCTCGAACTGAACAGTTCCCAATGTTCCGAAATCCGCCAGATTCGGAGCCGCATAGAAAATGCACATTACAACAAAAACTGCTTCCAGGGCAATCATGATCAGCCCGTTGATAATCTGCTTTCTCGCAAAATATCCTGCGCCCATGATAAGCAGGGATAATTTCACCCCGATATCACCTTTCGCAACTGCTACCCCAAAATCTTTAAAATAATTTCCAATCGATTTCAATCCATTCTTCATAGGATCTCCCCCTCAGAATTATTTTTAAAAATACCCCGCATCCCGTACGGATGCGGGGTATGCAACGTCTATAAGAAATACCTTTCAGACTTATTCAATCGGCGCTGTAATACCTTCTACTGCGGTATCCAGTACACTCTGAAGATCAGAACCCACATTACCGTCCACCAGAACCTGTCCCAGTGTCTCTGCGGGAGCCCAGAAGTTTCCGCCCACACGCTGAGGTGTAGCGTAAGCCGCCTGCTCTGCCAGTGCTGCGATTGCGGGATTAGCCTGTACTGCGCTGGAAGATGCTGCATTGATGTTAGCGGGGCCAAGACCTCTCGCTTCAAATCTTGCTGTCTGAGACTCTTCGTTTGTCAGATACTCAGCAAGCAGCATAGCCCAACCGATATTAGCGGAATAAGGGTTAACGCCTACTAATTTGTATCCGGAATAAGAAGACATCTGGCAATCCTTGCCTGCTACATTGAAAGTAGGAAGCTTGGTTGCTGCATAGTTATCTCCCCATGCATCAGCTGCTGTCTCCGCTCTCCAAGTACCGTTTACGGCTGCCGCTACCGTGCCTTCTGCGATTGCAGTTGCCATCTGTTCATCATTCATATTAACCAGAGTGTTGGTCTCGCAAAGATTCATGATCGTCTGCGCAACATCTGTTGCACCGCTTGCATTCCAAGTACAGGTGTTGGAACCGTCATCGTTCAATGTCAATTCATAGCCTGCGCCCTGGAAGAAGGAGTAGATATACCATCCGTTGGAAATATCCATCGCTACCTTCTTACCTGCTGCCTCTGCTACTTCCAGCATTTTCTCAAGAGACTGTACATCGCTCTCTGAGAATACGGAAGCATCGTAGAACATGAAGTAACCGTTATCTGCTGTCATAGGATAAGCATATAATTTGCCGCCTACGCTTGCCGCCTCAACAGCGCCGGCCGAATTTGCAGACTTTACATCATATGTGTAAGTAGCTGCTACTTCCTGAAGTGCGCCAGCCTGTACCAGCTCATTGATCTGGTCATCAGCAAATGCGTAAACATCCGCTGCCGCCTCAACGTCGGTCAATACGGTATCTTTTGCAGTAGATTCGGACTCAGAACCAAGTGTAATATCGAAGGTCACATCCGAATATGTGGACTTGAAGTTGTCGATCAGCTGTGTTGTCAGCGCCTGATCTTCCTCAGATGCCCATACTCTAAGTGTTACTGTGTCGGTTGTAGCTGCGATCAGGTTTGCTACCGGATCAGATGCGTCTGCTGCTGCAGAAGTATCTGCTGCGCTGGTGTCATCCGCGGGTGCAGACTCCTCCGCTGCCGCAGGTGCAGACTCCTCTGTTGCTGCAGGTGCAGGAGCACTGTCAGCTGTGGTGTTCCCTCCGTTTGATCCACAACCGGAAAGGCTTGCAACAGCAAGTGTTGCCGTAAGTAATGTTGCTAATACTTTCTTTTTCATAACTTTTTTCCTCCCTTTTTATTGCTTGATTTACTAGACCTACTAGTATATATAAAATGTGTCTCCACATCTTATATCAGTATTATGCACACTTTCTATCGTAGATTAGCGTGTCAACATAAATTTACCATTTTTTATTGCAGTTTGTCAACTATTCTTTCATTTTTGCTTGGTTTTTTGGTTGTTTTGCTCATTGCGCTCCCTTTGTTCACGGGCACGGTTAATTTTCTGTCATCTGATACAGGTAAAAGTCATCTAAGGTTCCCCAGCCTTTGGCGGCACAGCTTATGGAAGCGCCGACGGTAAGCGTACCGTCCTCTCCGACCGTAATACCCGTAATCTCCGGATTCTGCCAGATGCACCAGCCCTGCACAGAGGTATCCTCCGTTAAGGTTTCTGTCCCGTTGTCCGCATAGATATACATCTGTGTATTGTCGCCCGCGTCTCCGCCCTGTAAATAGATACCAAACTGATAAGTACCCGGCTCCAGGCCCGTGATCGTCTGCTCTACCGTAAAGGAAACGTCACTCGTTGAATAGAAATGCAGCGCCATAACACCGCTGTAAGCATCCGATTCTTTGTTTTGGAAATCCGTCATATCGCTGCTTGCACTTGTGATCTCCCACATGGAGGTTTTTTCCTCCTCAAAGCCGGGGTTTAACACATAGTTAAATTTTTCTACATTTATGGTACAGCTGATCTCTGTCAGTTCATCCGAAGTTTCTGTACCGTCGAGAAGTCTGCCCCACACTTCATAGGTTCCCGCCTTGGAAGTGTCAATATTCAATACCTGTTCTTCATACCACTCAACCGGCATCTCTTCCGTGCTTCTGTCATTATAGGTAAGGGTTACCGTCTCCGGCATCACAAGCTCCGCATCCAGATTTACATTGACCTCGCCTTCTAAAATGCTTTCCAGCTCCCGCTCCACAATCGTCCCGCACTGCAAATATTTAAACACTTTCAGGGACTCTAAGGGATGTCCTTCAAAATCAAACAACGCCTGATTGTCCCAGGAAGAGCCGCCGTAATATACCCCTGCATCTTTTGCATCATAAGAACCGGCGTAGCTGGACGCCCAGCCGGAACCGTATTCCTCCCATACTTTCTTGTTGCTTTCAAGCGAATCAGCGGGGCCTACCGGAATCCATGCCGGCTCCCAATAAAAGACGCCCAGTCCCGCTTCTCCCACTTCACCTATCGCTGCGCAGACGTCACGGATCTCATTTGTCTGGCCCTGTACAGTCGCCGGATACGCCGGTATGATATCCGGCTCGCTGATACTGTTGGCAGAGCCATCCCCGTCCTCTGTCGTATAAGGATAGGAATTTTCCGCCACCAGCACCTTTTTGCCGTATCCTTCCGAAATTTCCTTTAAAACTGTCGTCAGATTCTCCATGCTTCCATGCCAGAACGGATAGTAGGAAACCGCAAAAATATCATAGTCTATCTCTTTTTCCTCTAATTTTTGTGCGTTGTCCAGGATTCCCTTTTTATCGGTAATATCGGTAAAATGAACCGCTATTTGAATATCCTGTCCCTTTTCCTGCGCTGTCTCTCTGACTGCCCTGGAACCGGCCTGCATAAGCTGCCTTCTCTTGGTCCAATCCGTCTCGCCGGACATACCGGGATTGATCTCATTACCGATCTGCACCATGCCGACTTCCGCTCCTGCGTCTATGATCTGTGCAAGACTTTCCTTCGTAAACTGGTAAAGAGCATCCGACTTGTCCTCTATCGCCATGCCTTCCCACGCCTTTGGACACTGCTGCTTATTCGGATCCGCCCAGAAATCAGAATAATGATAATCCACACAAAGCTTCATTCCGTATTTCGCAGCTCTCGCTCCGATCTGGGCCGCCGTCGCCGTATCATTATTGCCGCCGCCGTATCCATTGCCATCCGCGTCATAAGGATCGTTCCAGACGCGCACCCGAATATAATTTACTCCGTTCTGCGCCAATGTCTGAAAAATATCCTGCTCCTCTCCCGCTTCATTATAATAAGTAACGCCGCTGTTCTCCTCCACAATAACACTGGAAAGATCTACGCCTCTGATAAAATCCTCAGACAGATCAGCGATGGGTTCCACATAGACAGACGCCTCCTCCGGCTCCGCAGGCAGTTCATAAATAATGGCTTCCTCTTTGGCAGCGGTTTCATTGTCTGCCGCTGTTTCGGTACTTTCCTCTGTCACAGCCTCCGTCTCGTCTGAAACATTCTGTTCCTGGGTATTTCCGCATCCCGTCAGGACGAGCATGGAACATGCTGCCGCGAATGCCAGCCATTGATTTCTTCTTTTTCTCATAGTCAGACTCCTTTAATATGCTTCACTATATTTCTGATACAATGCTTCCAGTTCAGCCTGATCCTGCGCAGACACATTTTCCCGCAGATACTCCTTGACCTCCGACAGGGACTCACTGTCCACCCCGTCCCCGACAATCTCCAT